>JBMOFP010000007.1:0-62095 GCA_049318805.1 Bradymonadia bacterium | reverse complement strand
ACGCTGCTACGCTCGCGCGCCTTTTTGGCCGCGGAGGCCCCGATGACATCGAACCCGACCGATTCCCCCACCCCGAAGCGCATCCACTTCGTCAGCCTCGGCTGCCCGAAGAATCGCGTCGACACCGAGACGATGCTGGCGGGCCTCCCGGGCCGCTACACGTTGACGCAGAGCGCCGAGGACGCCGAGGTCATCGTCGTGAACACCTGCGCCTTCGTCGAGGAGGCGAAGGTCGAGAGCATCGACACGATCCTCGACATGGCGCGCATGCGCGACGAAGGGCGCATGGAGAAGCTCGTCGTTACGGGGTGCCTGGCCCAACGATATCCCGAGGACCTCGCGCGCGAGCTCCCCGAGGTCGATCACTTCGTCGGCACCAACGACCTCTCCAGCGTCGAGGCCTTGCTGGACGGTCGCGCGTCCACCCGGATCAACGTCGGCAACCCCGACCGGATCGGGTACGACTGGGAAGCCGCGCGCACGAACTCGATGCCCGGCTACACGGCGTACCTGAAGGTCGCCGAGGGCTGCTCGAACACCTGCGCGTTCTGCATCATCCCGACCCTGCGCGGACCCCAACGGAGCCGAGGGCTGGAGTCGTGTGTCGCCGAGGCCCAGCGGCTGGCCGACGCCGGGGTTCGGGAGCTCAACCTCATCGCCCAGGACCTCACGGCCTGGGGCTACGACCTCGAGCCGCGCAGCAACCTCACGGCGCTCCTCGAGGGCCTGGCCCGGGTCGAGGACATCCGTTGGATCCGGCTGCTGTACGCGTATCCGCGCAACTTCCCGAAGGGCCTCGTCGACCTCATGGCGAACGAGTCCCGCATCGTGCCGTACCTCGACATGCCGCTGCAGCACATCAGCGACAGCGTGCTGAAGCGCATGAAGCGCGGCACCAACGGCGACCAGGTGCGTCGCCGCCTCTCGGAGCTTCGGGAGCGTGTGCCCGGCCTGGTGTTCCGCACGACCTTCATCGTGGGTTTCCCGGGCGAGACGGACGCCGAGTTCCGGGAGCTCCTCGACTTCGTGAAGTTCGGCCGCTTCGAGCGGCTCGGGGCCTTCGCGTACTCCCGCGAAGAGGGCACACCCGCCCACGACATGGAGGACCAGGTGCCCGAAGAGGTGAAGCAGGCGCGGCTCGACGAGCTGATGTACCTGCAGCGGGGCATCTCACGGGAGCTCAACCGCGAGGCCATCGGCCGCGAGGTCGAGGTGCTCGTCGAGGGCCGCAGCGACGAGAGCGAATACGTGTGGGTCGGTCGTACCGCCCAGCAAGCCCCGGACATCGACGGCGTGACGTATGTCTCGGGCTTCGAGACACGTCTGGCGCCCGGGCAGTTCTTGCGCGGTCGTATCGAGCAGGTGACCGACTACGATCTCGTCGTCGGACCCGCCTGAGAACAGGCCGGGGCGGCGCCCCAGCGAAGGCTCAGTGCGTCGCGACCTCGTAGTCGCACTTCTCGCAGAGCCAGAAGATGCCGCTGGGACGGCTCTGGCGAACCATCTTCACGACCACCATCTTGGGGTTGGCGCAGGAGGGGCAGACCTTCGTCTTGCCGGCATCACGGTCGGCACGAATGGCGAGCTTGGCGGGACGAGCACCCATGGGAAGGCTCCGGAGACGGTGTTGGAAAACGGGCGCGCAATTTAGCCACGGAACCGGCGCGCGTCAAGTCAAGGGCGATGGGTCTCCGGATCAAAGACCTCGCGCGAGATCCGGCTCCCCAGCATCCGGACCAGGCGCTCGCTCACGAGGCTCTCGATGTCGACGGCGTCCGGCAGCAACATGGCCTCGGCGGTCAGCGCTCGACACTCCTCGACATCCAACGAGCGGATCACCTGTTTGACCAGGGGCACGCTCACGGCGTTCATGGAGAACTCCTCGAGCCCCAGGCCCAGGAGGATCGCCGTGTAGAACGGGTCCCCCGCCATCTCGCCGCACATGCTCACTCGAATGCCCGCGTCCCGGCCGGCGCGCAGGATGAACTGCAGCATGCGGAGAATGGCCGGGTGGAGCGGGTGGTAGAGGTAACCCACGTGCTCGTTCGCCCGGTCGATGGCGAGGGCGTACTGAATCAGGTCGTTCGTGCCGATGGCGAAGAAGTCGACCTCGCGGGAGAGGATGTCGGCGATGGCGGCGGCACTGGGCAGCTCGACCATGATGCCGATCTCGGGCGCGCGCTCGAGCACCAGACCCTCGGTCTCGAGCTCCGCCCGGTAGGTCGCCACGAGCGCCTTGACCTTGCGAACCTCGGCCAGGCCGCTCACGAACGGGACCATGATCCGGAGCGAACCGTGGACCGAAGCCCGCAACAGGGCGCGGAGCTGCGCGCGGAAGAGCCCCTCCTCCCGCAGGCACAGGCGCAGCGCGCGCAAGCCCATGGCCGGGTTCGCTTCCTTCGCCAATCGAAGCTGCGAGATGAGCTTGTCGCCGCCGATGTCGAGCGTGCGCAGCGTGGCCCCGAGCGGACCACAGGACTCCACGACCTCTCGGTAGTGGCGGTACTGCTCGTCCTCGTCGGGCAAGGTCTCCCGGTTCATGTAGAGGAACTCGGTCCGATACAGACCGATGCCCTCGGCGCCCGAGTCGAGCACGATGGGGGTCTCGTCGTGGAGCTCGATGTTGCCCGCGACTCGAACGCGCAGGCCATCGCGCGTGATCGCGGGCTCACTCGCGTGTCGGTCGAGCTGCGCGCGCCCGATGTTGTAACGCAGCGCCAGCTGCTGGTAGCGCTGCAGCTCCTCGAGGGACGGGTTGACCAGCACGAGGCCGGCCGAGCCATCGACGATCACGATGTCGCCGCTGCCGATGACCTCGGAGACGTGCTCCAGCCCCACGACAGCGGGCAGCTTGTGGTTGCGGGCGACGATGGCCGTGTGGCTCGTCATGCCGCCCACGTCCAGGACGAGGCCGAGCACGGGCGTCTGCTGGAGCAGCGCCGTGTCGGAGGGCGACAGGTCGTGGGCGACGAGCACGCTGCCGGGGCCGATCTCGGTGACCGCGGTCTGGGACGTGCCCATGAGGTTGCGCAGGATGCGATCGGCCACGTAGTCGACGTCGGCCCGGCGCTCACGGAAGTACTCGTCGGAGATGTGGCTGAACAGTTCACGAACGCTCTTCGTCGTCTTCTTCAGCGCCCACTCGGCGTTGATGAGCTGGTCGCGGATCATCTGCCGCGCGCCATCGATCAACATCGGATCGCGGAGCATCAATTCGTGGGCCTCGAGGATCCTCGCGTGCTCGTGACCGGCGGCGCCGAGCTTGACCTTGACCTCGTGGAGCTGCGCCTCGCTCTCCCGCACGGCCTCGTTGAGCCGCGCGAGCTCGGCGTCGACCTCATGGGGGGTGACGTGTCGCTTCGGCGGGGCCACCCGGCGCCGGTCGAGCAAGTACGCACGCCCGATGGCAAAGCCGGGTGAGGCGGCGATGCCCTTGAGTCCAAGTGTAGGAGCGACGCCCAAGGTGCCTCAGTCTTCGCCGAATTTGTTGTCGATGCAGCCGGAGACCGCCTCGAGGGCGGCCGCCTCATCCACGCCGACACAGGTGACGGTGACCCGTGTGCCTTGCGCCGCGGCGAGGGTCATCATGCCCAGGATGGACTTGGCGTTCACCGTCTGGTCATCGCGCGTGAGCGTCACCTCGGCCTTGAACTGCGTCGCGACCCGCACGAGCGTGGCCGAAGCCCGGGCGTGCAGGCCGAGCTTGTTCAGGATCGTCAGCTCTCGGCTTACGCCCGCCTGCGTCTCGCTCACATGCACCTCCACCGAAGGGCCGCCCGGAGGCGACGCGTCAAGGGAACAGGGGGAACAGGGAATTCAATCCGAACATCAAGAGCGCCGTCAGGCACGAGAAGCCGTACAGGAGCCACGGCATCTCGACCTTGCGTTTCAACGACTGAAAAAAGATGAGGACCAGGCCTGTGAGGACCACGAACTCGAGCCCCTGTCCGAGGGCGTAGCGGCTGCGCTGGGTCTCGTCGAGGAGCGCGGCGACGCCGACACCGAGGCAGACCCCCCCCAGGTAGTGGCTGCGGTCGGAGAACTGGACGAGGTCGACCTGACAAATCTTCTCGAAGACCCGCTCTCCGGTTCGATATCCGGCCATGAGGCCGAAGGTTCGCAGGCCCACGTGGAACAGGTTGTAGAGGAGCAGGAAGACGACCGGTGCCCACGGGATCCCGCTGAAGATCCCCGCCACCGCGAGGGCGGCCGCGAACGGCTTGAGGCTCGCCCAGAAGAAGCTGTCCCCGATGGCCGCGAGGGGGCCCATCATCGTGGTCTTGAAGGCCCCGACCCGCTCCTCGGCCAGGCGCCCCGCGGCGACGTCTTCCTCGAGCCGGACGACGGCGCCCAGGACGGCGTTGGCCATGTAGGGGTGACTGTTGAAGAAGTCGAGGTGACGTTGGTGAGCGCGTTGAAGGGCGTCGCCCTCGTACAGTTTCGTCAGCGCCGGCTGCAGGCAGTAGACGAAGCCGACGTTCTGCATGCGCTCGTAGTTGTTGGCGGCCTGGAAGAAGAAGCTGCGCCAGAGGATGTGGAGCAGCACGCCGCGTGTGATGGGCCCCCGGTCGTCGCTCATTCGACGCCTCCGAGCCACCGCAGGCCGACGAACGTGAGGACGAACGACCCGAACGCCAGGCCCAGGGCCCGACGACGCCGAATGGTCGTGAGGGCGACGGCGATGCCGAGCGCGGGCAGAAGGAAGGTGCCGATGGTGGTCCACAAAGCGTGGGTCAGCGACTGTGGCCGGGGATTCAGATTCACGAGCAACGCCAGGCCCACGGTCGTCGACAGGGCCACGAGCGTGCCCTCGGCCACGAAGGTCCGTAGGAGCCCCACAAAGGGGAGCCGCGCGACGGCCGCATAGTCGCGCCGCGCGACGGCGGCGTCCGCGCGGGTCGAGAGCTCCGCGTTCTCCCGATCGAGGCGCACGTCGAGCCATCGGCCGAGCAAACTGACGGGCGCGCCGATCAGCACCGCGAGCGCCTCCGTCCCGCGATCGAGTCCGTCGAAGTGGCGTCCGTGGATCAAGGCGATGCCCCCGATGACGACGCTCGCCAGCGTCTCGTTGGGGGGAATGCTCGCGCCGACGAGCAACGACGACATCCACAAGAGCTGCACGATCGCGGCCAACCAAAGGACGCTCGAAACATCGCCGAGCGCGAAGCCCAGGAGGGGGATCACCACGAGGGGCTGACTGACCATCAGCTGGAACGCTCCGCGGCGATCGAGCGCGAGCACGCCGCCGATCAGCGCGACGAGTCCGAAGTCGACGAGGAGCGTGTGCTGCACTCAGCCGTGCTCCAACGCCGTCCGAAGGTCGATGGACGTCTCCGTGGGGAGGCTCCTGATCTCGATCCGGACGCTGCGCTTGAGCAGGCCCTTGAGTTGGGTCAGCTCGTCGTCCGACAGGTAGACCGCGTTGGTGAATCGACGCCGGTGGGCCGCGTGATGAACGTTGCCGATGTTCAGCTCCGCGAACGGGTTGCCCGCCTCGAAAAGGCGCACGGCGTCCGAAACGGACTCGAGCAGCACGAGCACGCGCTCGTTGCCGAAGGTGCGGGTCGCGAGGGCCCGCGCGGCCTGCTTGATGGGCATCGCGTCGAAGGCCACGGGCTGCGGGATGGCCATGCGGAACATGGTCATCTGGAGGGTGTTGGTCGGCACGGCATCCGACGCGATGAGCACACGCTGGAAGCGCAGATGGGGCATCCAGGTCGCGATGATCTGGCCGTGAACGAGGCGGTTGTCGACTCGATAGAAGGGGTTCACGGAGACTTCGACTTGCCGCTGGAGCGCAGCAACGTGCCCGCGACGAGTGTGTTCTGCCGCGCATGCTCGGCGACGGTGGTCGCGGCCTCACGCAGCGGGAGGTCTCGACTCGTGAACAGCTTGAGGAGCATCGGGAGACTCGCGCCGGTCACGACCTCGACGTCGTCGCCCAGGAACGACAGGCTCAGATTCGACGGCGTACCGCCGAACATGTCGCAGAGGATGAGGACACCGCTGCCGTCGTCGACCTCGGCGATGGCGGCGCGGAGCCGGGCCAGGGTGTCCTCCATCGAATCCCCGGGCAAAAGGGCCACGGCGCGCAGGGCGGGGAACTCGCCGACGATCAGCAGCGCCGTGGAGACGAGGCCCTCGGCCAGGCTGCCGTGAGTGCACACCACCACGCCGATCATTTCATCCCCTTCTCGATGTCGCGGTGACGGACCGTAGCGTCGCGGCCCTCGGACCGCAGGTGGCTCGCGATCGCCTCGGCGATGGCCACCGAACGATGTCGGCCTCCGGTACAGCCGACGGCCACCGTGAGGTAGCTCTTGCCCTCGGCTTCGTAGTGCGGAAGAACGCCGTCGAGCAAGGGCAGAAACGCGTCGAGGAACTGTCGAGTCTCGGGCTTGTCGAGCACATACGCCTGAACGGGCGCGTCCAGGCCGGTGTGGGGCTTCAGCTCCGGCACGAAGTGCGGATTCGGCAAAAAGCGAACATCCCACACGATGTCGGCCTCCGACGGCGGGCCGTGCCGAAAACCGAAGCTGAGGACCGAGACACTCAGCCCACGTCGCGTGGCCCCCTCGGCGAAGGCCTGAACCCGACGTTTGCACTCGTGCACCGTGAGCTCGGAGGTGTCGAGCAGGTGGGTCGCGGCCTCGCGAAACGGGTGCATCGACTGCCGCTCGGCGCGGATCGCCTCGGGGAGCGAGCCGCCTCCCTTGGCCATCGGGTGGCGGCGACGCGACTCGCTGAAGCGTCGCAGCAGGACCTCGTCGGACGCGTCCATGAACAGGACGTCGAGGCCGGCGCCGAGCGGCGCGAGCCCGTGCAGCATGTTCACCGTATGGGTCGGGTCCGTCACGCCGCGGGCGTCGAGGCCGATGGCGAGCTTCTGACCCTGCTCCGTGGCCCAGGCGAGCTCGACGAGCTTGGGCACCAACGGCGGGGGCAGGTTGTCGACGCAGAAGTAGCCCAGGTCCTCCAGCGCGTCGATGGCGGTCGAGATTCCGGAGCCGGAGAGCCCCGTCACCACGGTCAGGTGCAGCCCCTTGGGCTCATTCGACATCGGCGCCTCCGGGCTTCGGCGAAAGCAGCCCGGCCAGGCGATCTGCGAAGGCGCGGGCCGAGTGCGTGCCCTGAGCCTGCAACAGCCGATTTCGGGCCGCCACCTCGATGATCAGCCGCATGGAGCGGCCGGGCCGAACCGGTAGACGAACCGCCGAAATCGGGATGCGCACGAGGTTCACCGTCCGCGGATCGAGCCCCAGACGGTCGTACTCGTCGTCGGGATCCCACTCGACGAGCTCCACCACCAGCTCCACACGCTTTCGCTCGCGGACCGCGGCGGCGCCGTAGAGGTCTCGGATGTTGATGAGTCCCAGGCCCCTGATTTCCATCAGGAATCGGGTGAGCTCGGGGGCTGTGCCGATGACGATGCCGGGCTGCTCCTCCTGGACGAGGATCACGTCGTCGCCCACGAGTCGGTGACCGTGCGCGATCAGCTCCAGGGCGACCTCGCTCTTGCCGATGCCGCTCTTGCCCGTGAGCAAGACCCCCACGCCGAAGACGTCCACCAACACACCGTGGACGCTGTCCCGCGGCGCCAGGTGGCGAGACAGCGCCTGGTCGAGACGTTCGATGGCCTCGGGGGACTCGAGGTCCGTGCTCAGGACCACGAAGGCGTGGTCCACGGAGAGCTCGGCGAGCTCCAGAGGGAGCGGGAGTCCACAGGTCACGACGAAGGCCGGCGCGCCGCGCGCCACGATGCACTTCAGCAGCGCGGTTCGTGCCTCGGGCGTGAGCGATGCGAGGAAGCCGAGCTCCGAGCGACCGAGCACCTGGATGCGTGTGGCGTCGTGGTGTTCGAGGTAGCCCGTGAGCGCAACCCCGATGCGCTGGACCGCTCGCTCGGAGACACTGCGTTCGAGGGCGTCGTGACCGACGACCACATGAAACGACGTCGCGACCTCGGCCGATCGGAGGAGAGACGCGAGCGTGACCTCGGGCATCGGCGACGTCAGAGGCGGGCGTCCTCAGTGACGATCAGCTCGAACATCGCGTCTGCCGAGTCGACCGTGAGGAGAGACTCACGCACACGAGGCTCTCGAATGAGGCGAGAGACCCGCGCCAAGGCCTTGAGGTGCAGCGCGGCGCTCGACTCGGGCACCAAAAGGACGAAGAAGATGTGCGTCGATTTGTGGTCGAGGCTCTGGAAGTCCAGCCCCGCCGGGCTTCGACCCACGCAAGCGACGATGCCCGGGACGGCGCTCGTTTTGCCGTGCGGGATGGCGTAGCCCTCGCCGACCCCGGTGCTCTGGAGCTTCTCGCGGGCCATGAGCGTGTCGAAGAGCGCGTGGGGGTCGAGCTCGGGATGGGCTCGAGCCGCCAGGGAGACCAACTCGCGCAGGACCGCGGGCTTCGTGGTGGCCTGGAGGTTCGCCTCGACGGCCGACCGGTCCAGAAAATCGGCGATGTGCATCGTTCACTCCCTCAGAACAGCCGCTTGCGCCTCGAGCTCGGCAGAATCCCAATCATTTCGCGATATTTGGCGACGGTCCGCCGGGCGATCGAGATGCCGTCCTTCCGGAGCAACTCCACGATGGCCTGGTCGCTGTGCGGATCGGCGGCGGGCTCCTGCGAGACGATGGCCTTGATCTTGTTCTTCACGGCCTCGCTCGCGAGGTTGTCGCCGTCCGTCTTGTTGATCGACGAATTGAAGAAGTACTTCAGCTCGAAGATGCCGTGGGGCGTGTGCATGTACTTGCTGTTCGTCACACGGCTCACGGTCGACTCGTGCATCCCGATGTCGTCCGCGACATCCCGCAGAATGAGCGGCTTGAGGAAGTCGACGCCGCTCTCGAAGAAGTCCTTCTGGAAGCGGCAGATGCTCTCGGAGACCTTCACGATGGTGCGCTGTCGCTGCTGGATGCTGCGGATGAGCCAGGCCGCGGAGTTCAGCTTGTCGGTCACGTACTTGCGAGTGCCGGCGTTCGCCCCCTGAGCCAGCGCGTTGCGGTAGAAGTTGCTGATCCGCAGGCGCGGCATGCCGTCCTCGTTGAGGACCGTCTGCCACTCGCCGTCGATCTTCTTGATGTAGATGTCGGGGGTCACGTACTGGGCGTCGTCCCCCGAGTAGGGGCGCCCGGGGCGCGGCTCCATCTGGCTGATCAGCCGAGCGGACTCGACGATCTCCTCGACCTCCACGTCCATCGCCCGAGCGATCGCGCCGTAGTTTTTCTTCTCGATGTTGTCGAGGTGCTTCGAGATCACCTCTTCGACGATGGCCCCGCACTCGAGGAAGCGCGCCTGGATGAGCAGGCACTCCCGGAGGTCACGAGACGCGACCCCAATGGGATCGAACTGCTGGACCTGCTCGAGGACCTCTTCGACGTACTCCTCGTCGCAGTCGCACTCGGTGGCCAGCTCGGCGAGCGTGACGTTCTTGAGGTAGCCGTCGTCGTCGAGGTTGCCGATGATCACGCCGGCGACGTTGACCTCCTGCTCGCTCAACCCCGCGACCTGGAGCTGCCAGACGAGGTGGTCGAAGAGGCTGGTCTTCTTGACCAGCGTGGCTTCGACCCCCGGCATGTCGTCTTCGCGCAGGCGCTGCGCGCCGAGCGCCGGGGTCGGCGCCGAGTAGTTCTCGACGTAGGCCTCCCAGTCGATCTCGCGCTGGGCCTTCTCGATGTTGCTCGGGGTCTCCGCGACGCTCTGCGTCCGGTCCTTCTGGTCGTTGTGTTGAATGTCGCTGTTGGTGTCGAGCCGGGCCTCGGTGGCCACGATCTCCGAACCCTCTTCGAGGAGAGGGTTCTCCATCAGCTCTTCTCGGACCGTATCGACCAGCTCCATGCGGGAGAGCTGGAGCAGCTTGATGGCCTGCTGCAACTGGGGCGTCATCACCAGTTGCTGGGACATTCGAAGCTGTTGTTTGAACTCGAGCGACATCGGCGGCCTTTTCGCGAAAACCCGTCACCCGACCCCGCCGGGGCCGGAGAATCTCTCCCCCAGGTAGCGCGTCCGAGCGCGTTGGTCGGCGGCGACGTCCGTCGGGCTTCCCGAGACGAGCACGACGCCGTCGCTGACTATATACACGCGGTCGCAGGCGTGGAAGCTCTGCGGGACGTCGTGGTCGGTGAGCAGGACCGCGACGCCCGTGCGCGCGAGCCTGCGGAGATCTTGGGCGACGGCCTCCGCGGACAGGGGATCGAGCGCGGCGAACGGCTCGTCGCAGAGCAGCATCCGCGGCGACGCGGCGAGGGCGCGGGCGAGCTCGGCGCGCCGTCGCTCACCCCCGCTCAGCGTGGCGCCCGGGGCGTCGCCGCGCCCGACGAGGCCGAACTGCTCGAGCAACGCGTCGACGCGCCCTGCCAGCGCCGACCGCGGCACACCGGCCGCCTCGGCGCCGAACTGGATGTTCTGTCGGACCGTGAGTCGCCGAAACAACGAGGCCTCCTGGGGGATGTAGCCCAGGCCCGCGCGCGCGCGCTGCCACAGCGGCCAGCCGGTGACCGGCGCGCCGAAGAGCGAGACCTCGCCGCCGTGCGGGCGCAGCAAGCCCGCGACCATTTTGAAGGTCGTGGTCTTGCCGGCGCCGTTGGGCCCGAGGAGCCCGACGATCTCGCCGCGGGCCACCTCGAGGTCGAGCCGGTCGACGACCGTGCGTGCGCCGAACCTGCGCGTGAGCCCGCGGGCCCGAAGCGCCGGCTCCGTCACCGAGGTCACGGCCTCACGGGCCCGGGGAGTTGGAGTTTGGGCGCGCGAATCCGGCCCCGCGCGTTCTCGAGCTCGATGCGCCCGCTGGTCGGCAAGTAGGTCAGGCGTGTCCCCTGGAGCACGTCCGCGCCACGGGTCAGCGTCACGGCCCCCTCGAGCACGAGGGTCTCGTCCGTGGCCGACCACGACGCACGTTCGGCCGTGGCCGTGACCCCCTCACCGCCGAGTTGGACGCCGCCCTGAGCCTCGAGGGAGAGCAGCTTCTGGTCGGCCCCGTAGCGTGCGACGAGACGCGGACTGCGCAGGGAGATCGCGCCCTGGGTCGCTCGAACGTCCCCTTCGAAGACCGCGCTGCGTGCGGTCGGATCGAAGACGACACGCTCCGCCTGCACGTCCAGAGGCGCGCGGGCGTCGGCGGTGGAGGCCGGCGCGACCTGGGCCTTGACGTCGGCCGGCGTGGCCGCCGCGAGCACCCAGAGGCCGATGGAAAACGAGAGACCTCTCAACGGTGCGCGACCCCGGACGCTTGTCTCGACCCACCAGGCCGGGGCGGGGCAAGCCGGCCGCGCTCCGAGGGCCGGATCGTAGCGATACCCCGAGGCATTGCAAGGCTCCGGCACATCGCGACCGGGCTGGGCGCCCGGGCCCCCGGCCCGTTGAGTCACACAGGACCAGCTTCGGCGTTCGCCGGCCACCGGTCGTGGATCCAGAGCCAGGCCTCCGGGGCCTGCCGAATGCGGGCCTCCACGAGGGCCGTCAGGGCCTCCGTCAGGCGGCCTTCCCCCGCGGTCGCCTCCACCTGAACCGCGCGCACCTGGACCCTCGCGCCGGCGCGCTCCGGCCAGACGAAGACGACCGCGGCGCCGGTGGCGTGGGCGAATCTCTCGAGGGTCTCGGAGACGCGAGTCGGTCGACCGAGGAAGACGAGCGTCCGCGCCCGCTCCCGCGTCGCGAGGTCGACGAGCATCGCCATCGGTCGGCCCTCGTCCAGACGGCGCCGTGCGACTCGGGCGCCCCCCCCGGGCGGATGGGCGTGCACCCCGAGCCGCGCCCGGCTCTCGAAGAGCCATCGGCTGACGGGCCCCGCACGCGGGGTCGCGGCCAGCGTGTGGGTGTCGTGTCCGGCGCGGGCGAGGGCGGCGGCCAGCAGCTCCCAGTTGTCGAGGTGCGCTGCGGCGACGAGCACCCCGCGGCTCGGGCGTGCGAGCGCGCGGAGCAGGCTGGAGGTCTCGCTCGGCACCTCCCAGTCGCCGCGGTCGAGCACGCGCTGGGCGTTGACGAACTCGGCGATGCGTCGACCCAGGTCCTCGAAGTGGGCCCGCGCCAGACGCACCGGGTCCGCGGGCAGGCCGGGTGTGTCGACCACGGCGACACCGCGCCCCAGGAGGCCGCCGAGCCGGAGCGCGGCGTTCAGAGGCAATCGGCGGAGCACCCAGGCGAGGGTTCGTACGCCAGCCAACGCCAGAGCGTGGCGTGTCGGTCGGGTGAGGCGACGGAGCGATCGAGAGCCCACGACGGGGCGCTCAGCTCGCCGGTGCGAGTCGGCGGCGCACCGCGTCGATGGCCACGACCTCGTGCACCAGTCGACGGAGCTGGTCGAAGTCGAGCTGGGTCTCGGCGTCGGACAAGGCCCGCGCCGGCTCGGGGTGGACCTCGGCGAAAAACGCGTCGACGCCGATCGCGGCGGCGGCGCGCGCAAGGGGGTGCGCGAGGTCCCGGGCGCCGCCGGTGGTCGGTCCTTCGCCCCCGGGGCGCTGCACGGTGTGGGTGCAATCGTAGACGACGGGTACGCCGGTCTCGCGCAGCCAGACCAGGGCGCGCGGGTCGAGCACCAGGTCCCCGTGGCCGAAGGTGGAGCCGCGCTCCGTGACCCACGCGCGACCCCCGACGGCGTGGACCTTGTCGACGACGTAGCGCATGCGTCGCGGATCCAGGAACTGCCCGCGCTTGAGGTTCACGATCCGGCCCGTCCGCGCGGCCGCGACGACGAGGTCCGTCTGACGACACAGAAAGGCCGGGATTTGGACGACGTCGACGACCTCGCCGACCGCGGCGCACTGGTCGACCGCGTGCACGTCGGTCAGCACCGGCAAACCGTAGCGCGCGCGCACTTCCGCGAGCAGCGCGAGCCCGGCGTCCAGACCCGGCCCGCGCGGGGCGTCCACCGAGGAGCGATTCGCCTTGTCGAAGCTGCCCTTGAAGACCACCGGGACGCCGAGCGAGCTCAGGAACGAAGCGATCTCGAAGACCGTGTCTCGGGACTCGAGCACACACGGGCCCGCGATGAAGACGGGTCCCGTCGCCCCGGGACCGAGCGCGGGCACCGCGTCAGGCACGGGACCTCTGACGGGTCACGGCGGCGCCGATGAAGCTGGCGAACAGCGGGTGCGGCGCGTAGGGGCGGCTCTTGAACTCGGGGTGGAACTGGCAGCCGAGAAACCACGGGTGGTCCGGCAGCTCGACGACCTCGACCAACGTGCCGTCCGGAGAGACGCCGCTGAAGCGAAGGCCCTTCGCCTCGAGGGCCTCGCGGAAGGCGTTGTTGAACTCGTATCGATGGCGATGTCGCTCGCTGATCTCCGCGGCGCCGTAGGCTCGCGCCGCGAGACTCCCGGCCGCCAGGACACATGGGTAGGCCCCGAGCCGCATCGAGCCCCCTTTCCGCGTGACCTTCTTCTGCTGCTCCATCAGGTGCACGACCGGGTGCTGCGTGCCGGCGTCGAACTCGATGGAGTTCGCGCCCTCGAGGCCGCAGACGTGGCGGGCGAACTCGACGACCGCGAGCTGCATGCCCAGGCAGATGCCGAAGTAGGGCAGGCCGCGCTCGCGGGCGTACCGGGCGGCCGCGATCTTGCCCTCGGTGCCGCGGGTGCCGAAGCCGCCGGGAACCAACACGGCGTCGACCCCATCGAGGAGCGGCGCCGCGCCCTTCTCCTCGACCTGCTCGCTGTCGATGTAGCGCAGCGCGACCTTGGCATCGTGGGCCAATCCGCCGTGCAGCAGCGCCTCGTGCAGGCTCTTGTAGGCGTCGACGAGGTCGACGTACTTGCCGACGATGCCGATCGTCACGCTCCGGGTGAGCGTCGAGATCTTCTCGACGATCCGCGACCACTTCTCGAGGTCCGGCTCGCCCGTCCACATGTCGAGGTAGTCCGCGACGAGGGCGTCGAGGCCCTCGCGGTGCAGCGCCAGGGGGACGGCGTAGATGCTCGCCTGGTCCTGACCCGTGATAACGGCCTCGGGAGACACGTTCGAGAACAGCGCGATCTTCGCTTTGATCTCTTTGCTGATCGGGCGGTCGCAGCGCGCGACGATGATCTCGGGCTGCATCCCGATCTCACGCATGTCCCGCACGGAGTGCTGCGTCGGCTTGGTCTTGAGCTCGCCCGCGGTCGAGATGAACGGCACCAGCGTGACGTGCACGTTGATGGCGTTGCCGCGCCCGAGCTCGACCTTGAGCTGCCGCAGCGCCTCGAGGAACGGCAGGGATTCGATGTCGCCGACGGTGCCGCCGATCTCGGTGATGCACACGTCCGCGCCCTGGGCGCCGCGGCGGACGAACTCTTTGATCTCGTCGGTGATGTGCGGAATCACCTGCACGGTGCTGCCGAGGTAGTCGCCGCGCCGCTCGCGGGCGATCACCCCCTCGTAGATGCGCCCCGAGGTGATGTTGCTCGCGCGGCTCATGGACGCCTGGGTGAAGCGCTCGTAGTGCCCGAGGTCGAGGTCGGTCTCGGCGCCGTCGTCCGTGACGAAGACCTCGCCGTGCTGCAGCGGGTTCATCGTGCCCGGATCGACGTTGATGTACGGGTCGAGCTTGATGTGGGTGACCCGGAGCCGCCGGGCTTCGAGCAGCGCGCCGATGGACGCCGCGACGATGCCCTTGCCGATGGACGAGACGACCCCACCGGTCACGAAGATGTGCTTCGTACCGCGATGGCGACCGGGCCTGTGCCCCGGGGCGGTAGAGGATTCTTCAAACGACACGACGGATACCTCCGGTTACGAACGGGCGAAGAAGGCGCGAGCGCGCTCGAGGTCGGCGGGGGTGTCGACGGCCAAAGGGGCCGTTCGAACGACGCCCACCTGAACCTCGAGGCCGGCGTGGAGCCAATCGAGCTGTTCGAGGTCCTCGGCCTCCGCGAGGGCGCTGCGGGGCAGGTCCAGAAGGCGCAGGAGCGTGGCGCGTCGAAATCCGTAGAGGCCGACGTGCAGCGCGCCCGGGATCGGCGCTCGCGAGAAGTACAGCGCTCGGCCGCGCGCATCGGACACGACCTTGACCGCGGACGCGGCGTCGCGGCGCGCGGGCTCGAGGGGCGCCGCGATGGTCGCGAGCTCGGCGCCGGCCTCCAACAAGTCCACGAGGGCGTCGAGGTGCTCGTGGCCGAGCCCGGGCATGTCCCCCTGCACGTTGACGATCCATCGGGTCTCCAGCGCGGCCGCGGCCCGGGCGACCCGCTCGGTCCCGCTGCGGCACGGGGCGTCGACGCGCACGACCTCGCCCCCCGCCGTGCGCACCGCACTCTCGATCTCGTCCGCGTCGGTCACGACCTTCACCTGCTCGAACCTCGGGCACGCGACCACCGCACGCCAGACGCGCACCACCATCGGCTCACCGCCGAGGTCGGCCAGCGCTTTGCGCGGCAGCCGGGTCGAACCGAGACGGGCGGGGATCAGGGCGGCGACACCGGCCCCGAATGAGTCCCCGGCGCCGGAGTGGTCCGCCATGCCGCAACCCCTTCCAAACGGCGCCGGACCCTACCCGGTCGATGGATCGGAGTCAATCTGCGGACGTTCAACCGTGGTATACTCGGAGGCAATCATGCACACCGCACACTCGAGTCACCGCGCCTCGGCTCTCGGGCTCGCCCTCGCGCTCGTCGGCCTGCTCACGGGCACCTCGGCCTTCGCCCAGGAGCGCTGGTCGTCCAACAAAGGCGATTGCGAAGATGTCTTCGCGGCGTGGAACACGCAGTCGCTCAAACGCCTGCGTGACTGCACGATGCGGTGGGAGATGTACCGCGACGTCACGAAGGTCGACGACGACGCCCGCTCCATCGCGCAGTCCGCCTTCGAGAAGCTCTACCAGGAGGGGTCGGAGCGCGACGCCGTCATGGCGCTCTCGGCGCTCAAGCGCCTGGGACTGCGGCCCACGAAGCTGCGAGAGAAAACCGTCGCGGTCCCCACGGAAGCCCCCGCGGCCGACGCGGCGCCCATGATCGAGGCCGAGCGTGCGCCCCGGCCCCAGGCAGCGGCGGCGCGCGGCGGTGTCCTGCCCGCGCCCGAGGTCGAGGCGCCGCCCCCGGAGCCGACCCGCGCCCCGAGTCGGCGCGGCAGCCAGGAGGCGGTCGCCCAGGGCAATCGCCTCTTCAAGAGTGGCCAGATCGCCGACGCGCTCACGCAGTACCTCATCGCGGTCGACGAGGACCCCACCTATGCCCCGCCGCTCTACCTGACCGCGATGGCCTACGCGCGCCTCGGCAAGGGCGAGATGGCCATCGACTACCTCCAGCAGCTTCGAGGGCTCAACAGCGACCAGGCGCGCCCCCTCATGCGGCGCGCTGCCAAGGACCCGGAGTTCAAGTCGTTGCGCGGCTCGTCGGCGTTCAAGGAGCTCACGGGCACCGCCGTGATCCAACTCCTCGCGGCGGGCGGCGACGCGTTGAAGGAGAAAGTCGCCGGCTACGCCGTGCGCCTCAACGAGATCGGCATGCCCGTGGCCGACGTGGGCATCGACCGGAACCCGCGCCACAACACCTATGTGTACGCGAAGCCCGGCTTCGAGGACCAGGGCGAGGACATCCGTCGGCAGGTGAAGCTCGGGCCGGTGCACAAGCGCCCGATCCACTGGCCGAGCGAGTACGACATCATCGTGGTCGTCGGCGAGACGAGCCAGGAGAAGTTCGTCGACGACGAGGCGGAGAAGAACGGCCAGAAGAAGGCCGACATGAAAAAGAAAGAAGACGACGCCAAGCGGAAGCAGAAGGACAAGGAGCTCGCCGAGCGCGAGAAGATGAAGCAACGCCTGATGATGATGCAGGCGATGGAGGACATGGAGCAGCCGCAGGCGCCCACGGCCCCCGAAGATGCGAGCCAGATCCCGACGGACGCGCCCGAGGCCCCGGCCCTGCCGGAGTAGTCGGAGCGGCGGCGCCCCTACTCTCCGCTGGGCCCGGGATGCAACGCCTCGAGGTCCTGGGGCCAGGGGGCGTCCACGGTGACCGAGCCGCTCGGCGTCGGCACGACGAGCCGCGTGGCGTGGAGGGCGTGTCGGTCGGCGCCCAGCCGCGCGCGCTCCTCATCGTCGAGCGGGCGGTGCAGCGACGCCAGGAAGAGCGCCTCGTCGGGGCCGTAGAGCTTGTCGCCGACGATGGGGTGGCCGAGCAGCGCGAGGTGCACGCGGATCTGGTGCTGGCGACCCGTGCGCGGCTCGGCGCGGACCAGCGTGCGCGGCCCAGGCGGCCCGATCACGGTGAAGTCCGTGCGAGAGGGCAGGTGACCCAGGCCCATCTTCAGGCGCACCTCGCTCCCTGTTGCTGGACCGAGCGGCGCCTCGCTCGAGCAGGTCCGCCAGCTCGGAGCGCCCTCGACGACCGCGAGGTAGGTCTTCTCGAACCGCCCCTCGGCGAGCGCCATCTTGGCCCAGCGCGCCATGGCGGGGGTCCGGGCGATCGCCATCACCCCCGAGGTCTCCACGTCGAGACGGTGAATCGGCTCGTGCCCGGCGTCGTACCCCTCGGTCTTCAGCCAGTGCTTCACGGTGGCCACGAAGCGGGTGGCCGTCGGGTGCGCGGCGAGGCCGGCCGGTTTGTCGATGACGAGCACCTGGGCGTCGGCGTAGAGCACGACCGGGCGCGGAGGCACGACCTCGGCGTCGGGCACGGGGCGCCGCGCGAAGAGGCGCTGGCCGGCATGGACGGGCTGGCTCTTTTTCAAGGCTCCGCGCTCGGGAGCGTCGAGGTCCACGACCACGAGGCGCGCCGTCCGCGCGCGCGACAGGCGCGGGATTCGCCGGGCCAGGTAAACGTCGAGGCGCACGCCCTCGTTGCCGAGGTCGACCTCGAACGTCCAGCCGGCGTCGACCCCCGACACGCGCCTAGTTCGCGCTGATCTTCACCGTGAGGTTGCCGGTGAACTTGTGGGGCGGCTGCTTCACGACCGCGGTCGCGTTGCGGTTCGTCACGCTCGTCAGGACGATCGGCACGTCACCGTCCTTGAGCGACAAGACCCCGCGCGCGCCCTTGCTGACGGCCGCGCCCTCATCCAGGCGGATGAAGATCGTCACCTGCGTATTGTCCTCGGAGGGCTGCACGCGGATCACCCGCCCGGAGAGCGACGCAGCGGCGACCGGCGGCGCCGTGGGCGGGGGCGGGGGCCGCACGACGGGCCCCGTCGTCGGGGGGCGAGCGGGCTTGGCCCGCGGCACGATGGGCTCTTGCGGGGGCGGCGGCGGGGGCGCGGCGACGACCACCGGCTCGGGCGGGGGCGGCGGCAGGTCGACGGCCGCCCCGAGGGTGTACGGGGAGCCGCCGCCCTTCGCGAAGACACGCACGAAGAACTTGTTCGGGACCTTCTTCACCTCGGTGGTGAAGACGTACAGCGTCTGGTTGTCCTCGATGCGGGTCTGCGAGAGCTGATTGCCGAACTCGTCGAAGAACTCAACCTCGCCGGCCTCCAGGCGCTCCGGCGAGTCGATGCTCACCGTGAGCTTCAAGCGCCCCTGGTCGACCACGTCTACGTAGGACCAGTCGGTTTGGTCGCCCTTCGAGGGCTCGATACGGTCCGTGCGGCTGTGGTCCACGAAGATGGCGAGCGCGCGGTCCCGCTCACCGTCGCCCTCGGCGGAGTCCATGCTGGGGCCTACGGACCCGCAGCCGAGGAGCGCGGCGAAGCACAGGCAATTCAAGAGTCGGAGACCGGACTGCATGGTTTTCCTTAGTTGGCCCTCGGAAAGACTTTCACGTCCCGGCAGTTCGATCCGATCTGCGTATGCTGCAAAGAAGCGAAGGCCTGGGACGATTTCGCGCTGACCTTCGTGATCTGGAAGCCGCCGTTGGGCAGGTCGCCGCCGGTGGCGCAGACGATCTTGCCCTTGTCCCCGATGTTCACGCCCTTCTCGGAGCCGAGGTTGATCGTGAGCTGGGTGCCCTTCCCGTTCGGGGAGGGCAGGACTCGAAACAGCGTGCCGTCGAGCGCCGCGCCGCTGGGCACGGGATCGGGCCGGGGCCCAGGGCCCGGGGGACGACGCGCGCCGCCCCCGCCGCCTCGACGGGGTGGACCGTCGGACATCGGCGCCGCGTCCGGAATGGGCTCGCCCAGGAGGTCGTCACCGCCCATCTTCTCGGGGATGATCTCGTCGGTCGCGTCCATGTCGAAGGGCTGGAAGATCGCCTCGGTCGTGTAGACGCTGCCGCCCTTGGACGAGAACAGCCGGATGAAGTGCGTGCCTGGCTCCACGGGGAACTCCAGCTCGTCCTTTTCCAGCTCGGCCGAGTGCGTGAAGTTCTGGATCATCACCCCGAAGCGGTCGCGCACCTCGGTGATCGACTGGACGGTCTTCGTGTCCCAGAACACGACGAGCTTGAGGATGCCCTTCGACGGGATCTTCAGGAACTTCCAGTCGGTGGCGTCGCCCTTCTCGGGGCTGATGAAGTCGTCGGCCAGCTTGTCGAGGAAGAGCTGCTTGGCGCCCGCACGCTCGAAGTCCTCACCCGACTTGGAGTCTGGTTTGATCTCGACCTCGCCGCACGCGGTCGCGCCGAGAGCGGCCGCAATCGCGAAGGGCAGGAAGCTCTGCGGGACGGGGCGCATGCCCATCTTCTCCGGTCTCGAACGGGTGTCGTGAAGTCTCGTACCCGCAGCGTGACGCATGCGGGCGCGTTCAGCGGGTTAGCATCGCGCGTTTCAGGGTGTCAAGGAACGGGGAGAGTACGGATCCCGCAACGAACCTGTTGCTCGAGCCGGTGACGACTCCTATGCTCCCGTTCGCTTCGGCGTGCGCGCGAGTTCAGTTTTGGTCACGAGCCAGCACCGTATCCTGCGCCAGACTTCGGAGGTCCTCTCGGAGGCCTTGGAGGCGGGTGTAGAGAAGGTGCTCGGTCGATCGATTCAAGTCGTGACCGGTCCTCCTCTTCGAGAGAAGTTCACGCGACTGCCGGCACTGGGTCTTTACCTCTACAGGGTCGCGGTTCTGCAGGAACGACGAGAGGCGAACCCGACGCTGGTGAGCCGGATCGACGCGTCCGGTCAGATCCGCGAGTTCTTCCAGGATCCGCCGCTTCCACTCGGGCTCGACTATCTCGTCAGCGCCTGGGCCGACGAAGATGCGGAGCAACAGGAGCTTCTGGGGGCGGCCATGCGAGCGGTGCTCGGCATACCGGCACTCGAGGGCGACCTGCTGGAGGGCGACGCCTTCGACCCGGATGAGCGGGTGCCGGTGCGTCCCATCGAAGATCTTTCCGTCGAGTTCCTGATGTCGCTGTGGCGTGGATTCGGGGAGCAGCTTCGCCCTTCAGTGGCGTATCGGTGCCGAGTGGCGCTGATCTCGCCGAGGCGCTCCGCCGACATTCATCGAGTCGTTCAGCGCAGCATTCGGGTAGACACCTGATTCGAGTCCGGTGAACCGCGGAGCGAAGAGCGCGACGCGGTTCGCGAGAGTCAACCTGGCCCCGGTCCTTGCGGTCCGGTCGTTGAGTCGAGAAGGAGGAAGACGCAGATGGCGCCGGAGTATTTGTCCCCAGGTGTTTATGTCGAGGAGGTCCCCGGGGCGAGCAAGCCGATCGAGGCGGTCGGGACCAGCACCGTCGGGTTCATCGGCGAGAGCAAGAAGGGGCCGGTCAACAAGTCGGTCCTGTGCACCAACTGGAGCACGTTCACGAAGAACTTCGGTGACTTCGCGGACGCGCCGGTGCTCGCGCACGCGGTCTACGGCTTCTTCAACAACGGGGGGGCGCGCTGCTTCGTCCTCAACGTGGGCGACCCCGATACCGTCGCCGCGGGCAAGGCCGGCAAGGCCGCGGCCTACCTCGGCGAGGACAAGGGTCCGGGCGCACGTACGGGCCTGCACGCCTTCGAAGAGGTCGACGAGATCAACATCGTCGTCGCCCCGGGCCAGACCGACCCGGCCATCCAGGACGCCGTGCTCACGCACTGCGAGAAGATGCGCTACCGCTTCGCCATCCTCGACGCCCCCGAGGTCATCGAGGCGGGCGGCGTCGACAAGCTGCCGAAGCCCCGGGACAGCAAGTACGGCGCGTACTACTTCCCGTGGATCGAGGTCTACGACCCCCAGCGCGGCAACATCTTCGTGCCGCCTTCGGGGCACATGGCGGGCATCTTCGCCCGCTCGGACGCGGAGCGCGGGGTCCACAAGGCCCCCGCCAACGAGATCGTCCGGGGCGCCCTCGGCCTGAAGTACAAGGTGACCAAGGGCGAGCAGGACCTCCTGAACCCCAAGGGCATCAACTGCATCCGCGAGTTCACCGGTCGCGGCATCCGCGTCTGGGGCGCCCGCACCATCTCGAGCGACCCCGAGTGGCGGTACGTCAACGTGCGCCGTCTCTTCAACATGGTCGAGCAGTCCATCGAGCAGGGCACGCAGTGGGTCGTCTTCGAGCCCAACGACGAGACCCTCTGGAAGCGCGTGACGCGGAACATTTCGGCGTTCTTGCTGCGCGTTTGGCGCGACGGCGCCCTCTTCGGGGCCTCCCCGGAGCAGGCGTTCTACGTCAAGTGCGATGCCGAGACCAACCCGCCGGAGGTCATCGACGCCGGCCAGCTCGTCTGCGAGATCGGCATGTGCCCGGTGAAGCCCGCCGAGTTCGTGATCTTCCGGATCGGGCAGATGCCGACCGGTGGTGACGTCTCCGAGTGATTGTGTAAAATGCCGGCTCTGCCGAGGGGCAGCGCCCACAACCGAGTGCACGGAGGATTCCAATGGCTGGATTGAAGGCCGACAATCGCCGCACGACCGACCACATCGGTCACTACAACTTCAAGGTCGAGATCGAGGGCGTGACCCAGGCCGCGTTCAAGAACGTCGAAGGTCTGGACGCCGAGACCGAGGTGATCGAGTACCAGGACGGCGACGATCTTCAGCTGCGCAAGCGGCCGGGCCGGACGAAGTACAGCAACATCGTCCTGAAGCGCGGCTTCATCGCTTCCGAGGAGCTGTGGAAGTGGCGCGAGACCGTGATCAAGGGGAAGGTCGAGCGCAAGAGCGGCTCGATCATCCTCTGCAACGACCACGGCGCCGAGGTCATGCGCTACAACTTCTTCGAGGCGTGGCCGGCGAAGTGGAAGGGCATGCAGCTCGACGGCAAGGGCACGGACGTGGCCGTCGAGGAGATCGAGCTCGCGGTCGAGAAGATCGAGCGCGTCGGCGGCGCGGGCTGAGGCCCACGCGTCACGCACCGCGTCTTCGCCGGGTGGTGGCCTCGAGCTGCCGCCCGGCGCGTCGTTTCTAGGGACCGGGCTTCCGGGGACACACCATGGCGTTCCAGACCGAATTTCCGTTCACGCTGCCCAAGGGCTTCGTGGACCAGAACGGCGTGTTGCACCGCGAGGGCGTCATGCGCCTCGCGACCGCGAAGGACGAGATCGCACCCCTGCAGGACTACCGCGTCCAGCAGAACCGCGCCTACCTCGTGATCATCCTCCTGTCCCGGGTCATCGTGAAGCTCGGCGCCATGTCGAGCATCAACCCCTCGGTCATCGAGGGCCTGTTCTCGTCCGACCTCGCCTACCTCCAGGAGTTCTACCGGCGGGTCAACGAAGAGGGCTCGGCCAAGATCAAGACGACCTGCCCGGCCTGCGGGCACGCCTACGAGCTCGACCTGGGGACTGACCTGGGGGAATCGTAAGCTACCCCCTGGAGCGGATCTTCCAGGAGGTAGCGTACATCGCCTACCACTTTCATTGGTCCCTCGAGGACCTCCTCGCGATGGAGCACCGGGAACGGCAGCTCTGGATCAAGGAGATCTCGGGCATCAACAAGGAAATCAACGAGTCCCGTCGGTGATACGACGGGCCCGTCGACCGGGGTGAACGATGGCGCAGGCACGGGCGCCCGGCATCTACCACGAGCCGAACGAGCAGCGTGTCCTTCCGCTCGAGCTCGGTCGTACGGGTGTGCCTGTTTTCCTCGGCTTCACGCGACGCGGTCCGCTGGATCGCCCCGTGAAGGTCATGAGCGAGGCGCAGTTCGTCGAGGTCTTCGGCGAGCCGCTGGCGGACGGCTACCTGCTCCCGGCGTTGCGCGGCTTCTTCGACAACGGCGGTGAGGCCTGTTTTGTGCTCCGCGTCGCCCGCACCCAGGGGGATCCGGGCGAAGACCTCGCGCGACGGGCGACCATCCTCGTCACGGACCGAGCCGGCGCCCCGTCGCTCGTCATCGAGGCGCAGGACGAGGGCGAGTGGGGCAACGCGCTGCGCGTGAGTCTCAACGCGACTCAGGCCGACGGCCGCACGTTCCTGACGCGGGACGCCGACGAGGGCGACGACGCGATTCAGGTGAAGAGCAGCCATGGTTTTACGGCCGGGCTCCTCGTGTGTGTCCAGGACGAACAGCGGACCTTCTGGACCTGGGTGCTCCGCACCGACGGCAAGTTGCTGACGCTGGCGGACCCGCTCCCCGGGGCCTTCCGCTCGGGCGCGCCGACGTATGTCACACCCCACACCTTCGGGCTGCACGTCCGCGACCTGGAGCGCGAAGAGCGGTTCGACCGGCTCAGCATGCACGGCGCGAGTCCGCGCTTCGTGGAGCGCCTGGTCACGGACCAGAGTCGGCTCGTGCGTGTCCGAGCGCTGCGGCCCGAGACCGCTCCGGCGCTGGCGTTGCCCATGGACCACACCGACCAGGCCCTCGAAGGCGGCGCGGACGGGACCTCCAACCCCGGGCCCGAGGACTTCATCGGTCACGACCGGGGTCCGACGGACCGGCGGGGTCTACTCGGCCTCGTGGAGCACCCCGAGATCGACGTCGTGGCGCTCCCCGACCTGATGTCCGCGTATCAGCGCGGGCGGGGGCAGGACACGCCCAAGCGTCGCTTTCGCACGCTGCGCGACGTGGAGGTCGTGCAAGACGCCGCCATCACGCAGTGTGAGCGCGCCCGCAACGGGTTCGCGATCCTCGACCTGCCGCCGGGCATCGACCACGAAGAGGCCCTGCGCTGGCGCCAGCAGTTCGACAGCGCCCACGCCGCCTTCTACTTTCCGTGGGTCGTGACCCTCGTCTCCGCGCGGCCGACGATCGTCCCTCCGTGTGGCCACGTGGCCGGCATCATCGCGCGCATCGACCGTGAGGTCGGCATCCACAAGGCGCCCGCGAACGAGGTCATGGAGGGCGTGGTGGACCTGTCGCTGCTCCTGCAGGACGACCACCTCGCCGAGCTCAACGCCGCCGGTGTCAACTGCATTCGACCTTTCGCGGCCCGAGGCATTCGCGTCTGGGGCGCCCGGACGGCGAGCAGCGACGCCGAGTGGCGCTTCATCAACGTGCGTCGAACCGTGAGCAGCATCTCCGCGGCCATCGAGCGCGGCACGCAGTGGGCGGTCTTCGAGCCCAACGGACCCGGCCTCTGGAAGCGGGTCACACGATCCATCGTCGGCTTTCTCGTCGGCCTCCGAGAGAGAGGCATGCTCTCGGGCGCGACCCCCGAGGAAGCCTTCTTCGTGCAATGCGATGACGAGACCAATCCCCCCGACGACGTAGATCGGGGTATGATGACGACCCGGATCGGTCTGGCCGTCACCCGGCCTGTCGAGTTCATTGTCTTTCGTGTCACGCAGCGGCTGGAAGACCAGGCGCAGCAAGACGAGGACTGAAGCGAGGAGCCCATGGCACAACGCGCCGATCGTCCCTATGCGAAGTTCCACTTCAAGGTCGAAATCGACGGGCTCACGCTCGCCCATTTCCAGAGCGTCAGCGGACTTCAGCACGAGATCGAGGCGCTCGAGGTGCAGGAGGGCGGCATCAACCAGCGCATGCACAAGCTGCCGGCGCAGGGGCGCTTCCCCAACCTCGTGCTCAAGCTCGGCTACGTGAACTCCACGGCGCTCGAGGGGTGGCATCAGGGCTTCTCCCAGAAACCCGCGAGCGTGAAGCGCAAGAACGGCTCGATCATCCTCTGCGATGACGCCGGCGAGGCCGTTTGCCGCTGGAACTTCTTCGAGGCGTGGCCGGTGAAGTGGGAGGGCCCTCAGCTCGACTCCGGCGGCGGCGAGGTGCTCGTCGAGTCGGTCGAGATCGCCCACCACGGCCTGATGCGCGAAGGCTGAGCCGATGGAGACCGCCGCCCTCGACCCGCATGTTCGGGACCTGTTCGTCGGGTCGGCGCACGCCGAGCGTATCGGCGGGCTCGACCGATTCGCGGCGGCGATCGGGCGGCGCGTGGGTCTGCGGCGGCCGGACCGCGAGGACGGACGAGACCGGCTCTTGGGGCGCATCGAGCACCGCTGGGCCTTGCCGGCTCACCTCGAGCGCGGGCTGGACGTCGTCGACGCCGATGGGCTCGAGGGCTGGTCGCGTGCGTGGTCGACTCGAGAGGGCTACGACAGCCTGGAGCTCGGCGACCGTCACGCCTTCGTGATCCCCGTCGAGCCTGCGGAACAGCCAATGGCGCTGAGTGCGCTCGACGCGCGGCGGCTCCAGCCCCGCACGCGGCTGTCGCCTCGGGCCACACCCCGCCCCGAGCGCGCACAGGCACGCGCCCCGGGCGTCCGAGAGCGCTGGCGAGCGACCCCGAGCGGTGCGCTCTCACCGTACCCCACCGCCCTCGGTGACGCCGGCCGCATCACGCCGTCGCTGCTCCGATTCCCCGATGCCCGCGCGGTCGCCGGGCGCGGCGAGGCGCAGCTCATCGCGGTCGAGCGGACGCCCGTGACCGTGCGCAACCCCATGGTGCCGACGGCGCGACTCTCCGCGGGGCTCGCCGCCGAAGCCCTCTCGGACGCCGCAACGGGCCGCGCCCAACGCTTCCTCGAGGCCCCCGCGCCCGTCACGCTGTGGCTCACGACGCAGGCCACGCCCGCAGCGGGGCTCACCGGAGTCGCTGCGGGGCGCCCGTCGCCCATCGCGGCCCTCCGCAGTCTTCGGCGCACCCCTGCGACGACCTTCCTGGCGCGGTCTCAGCAAGCGCTCGACGCGGAGCGACGTCTCTCGACCGACCCCGGCGTGCCCGCAGGCTACGAGGACCTCGGCTTCGACGTCGAGCGCGCCCTCGTCGAACCGACCGGGCGCGACGAGGCGGCGTTCGTCGTCTCGAAGGGCGCGGGCGACCCGGCGGCGGCCCGGGCGCCCGGGCCGGACGGAAGACTCCCCCGCGCGACCACGGCGGCGCTCGAGGTCGCACGTGCGGCCGCCGCGCGGATCGAGCCTGAGACTCAGGCCGAGGCCCCAGCGCGGGCGGGGAATGTGCGGCCAGTGCCCGGCAAGGCGACCCCGACAGCCGCCTCGGCGGACAGCAAGTCGCAATCCGCCCGCCTCTCGCCGTGGCTCGAAGAGGCGAAGGCCGCAGTCCCCGGATCGCCGCGCGGCTCGAGCGTCGCCGACCGTTCATCCGGAGCCTCATACCCGGAGGACCGGGCGCCGACGTTCTCGAACCTCGCCGCCCTCGCCCCCGAGACCGTCTTTGTGCGCCCCACGAGCCCGTGGAACCCGGCTCCGCTCGAGGTGCAGACCCCGGGCCCGCGCGGGGCGCGGACCACGGCGCTCCGACCCGGTCTCGAGCGGCCCACAGCCGCGCTGGGCGCGGCCGAGCGCTTCGAATCACAGGGGGCGTCGCGCGGCGCCGACAGGGCCGAGCGGGGCGCTGCGGTCGAGACCGATCGTGCGGCTCTACGACCGAGCGCGCTCACCGCCACGCCGAGGTCGGACACGGCGACCTCGGAGCGCGCGGCGGGGTCACTCGGTTCATCGCAACGCCCGGCAGCGCGCTCTCGCCGAGACTCCGAAACCGGCCTGAGCGCCCGCGCGCTCTTCACGCCCGCGACCGCGCCCACACCGACACGCGTCGAGTCGTGGCTCCCGACGAACCCGAGCCTCCGCCAGAGTGGCCCCCACGCGCAGGTCCCGACGCCGCCCGGTGCGGCGCAGGCCCCCGCCACGCGTCTGGAGTCGTTCCTCGCCGCGCTGGGCGGGCCGCAGCTCCTCGAGGCTCTCGACCTGGGCGCGCCCGCGATTTCGAGCCTGCGGGGCGAATCGATCGGGCCTCGCCACGACCTCACACGCGACTCGGCCCTGGCCGAAACCCTGGAGACCGAGCGCGTCGTCGTGGCGCCGACCAGCGCGACCGAACCGGTGGTCGAGAGCGGTGCGAAGACCGACACACCGGCGGCGCGAGGTCGGTCACCGCTCCCCGGTCGGAGCTCACCGCCCGCATCGCCGCAGCGCGTTTCGCCGGCGCGCACCCTCGCCCCCACGCAGGGTCGAGCCACACCCCAGCGCCCGGACGCGGCCCGCGCGCTCCTCCGCGCCGCGCCCCTCGCAGCGGCGGCGTTGCGGCACCCGGACCGCAACCAGGTCGTCTCGCCGAGGACCGGAGTCCTTCGGGCGATGACCGGCGCTCCCGGCCCGACGCTCGCAGCCGCGCCCGCCGGTCGCCCAGCGCGTGCTTCGACGCCGACCCCGGTGTCCGCCCCGCAGCCCTCGCGCCCGACGCCCTCGCTCCCACCGCGCGTCGAATCCCCCCCGCTTGCGCTTCAGACGGCGCTGCGGTCAGAGCGCGCCGCGCGCTTGGAGGGCCAGACCCCCCGTGCCGACCGACGAGGCCAGACCTCGAGCGTCGCGCCCGAAGAGCGCGGCGAAGCGCTGCCACTGGTCGGCACCCAACGGCCCTCGACCTTCGCTCCGGTCGCTGAGCCGAGCCTCGTCGCGCTCGACCCCTGGTCTCCCCCGGCCACGGTCGAGCGCTGGCTGGCCGGCGCGGACCGGCTGGTGGCCTGGGTCCGACACCTCGACTTCGGCACCACCGACAGCGCCTCGACGTTCCGCCTGACGGCACTGCCGGGTCTCACGTTGCTCTCGCCCTCGAGCGCCGCCTCCGCGGGCGGCGCGCTCTCGACGACCGCCTCCGACCCGACCGTCGCCCGCGCGCTCCGCAACGACGCGCTTGCGGGCGAAGCGCGCCCCGCCCTGGCACGGCGACTGGGTCTGGACGAGACACGGGGCGACGCCGCGGCCGGAAGAAGCCGCGTGGACTCTCTGCTCGCGACCGCGTCTCCGGAGCGGACCGTGCTGGCTGGTACCGCGGGCTCGCCGACGACCGGCACGGCAGGCTCGCCGACGACCGTCGCCCTTCGAGAGGCCGCGACCACCGGCGCCTTGACCCGCAGCGCCGCACGTCCGGGCGCGTCGACCGCGCGCGGGCTCGAGTCCAGCCGACCCCCGCTCGCCGCAGAGCGCCTCGTCGCGCTCGCGGGACGCATCGCCGCACGCACCGGGGTCAGCCTCGGAGCGGCCCTCGCGCTCGTCGACCGATACGAGGCCGTCGCACGACCCCATGCGCTGGCCGCGGGCTTCGAAGCGCTGACCTCACTCGTGGCGCCGGGCGCGCCCGGCGGGTCCACCGCCGAGCGATTCGGCGACGCCGGCTCTACGTCGCTGTCCCCCGGGGGCCGCGGCGTCGCACGGCGAGGGGCCCGGAGCGAGCGCAGTGTGGCGCGCCTGAGGGCGCCGGCCCCCGCCGAAGCTCGGGCCGGTGGGCGGCTCGGCGGCGTCGTGCTTCCCGAGCTCGTACGACGACTCGGGACTGCGGAACCCTACGGCGCCGCGGGGATCGGCGACGCAACCGCGCGCTCGCGACCGATCGGCGAGCTCAACGTGCGGCGTGCGCTCGTCGCGTTCGAGCGCGCCGAGGCCCAGGGCGGCCCGGTCGACCGCACCCTCAATGGACCCTCGACGACGCAGAGCCCGGCTTCCCGGGCGACGAGCACCCTCCCCGAGGTGGTTCGACCGTCGGGCGGGACGACCTCCGCACCCACGGATGCGGTTGCCGCCCAGCCGCGCGGCGGACGCGCCAGCGCCCTCGCCGACGCCGCGCCGAACGCGCTGCTCGTCACCGCCCCGGCCCTCAGCGGCCGCCTCTTCGGGGACCGCGGGCCCGCCGTGACCGTGCGCACTGGCGCGTCGAGCCCCTCGGCGGGCGGCCACGGGCGTGTGATGGTTGAGACCGCGGTCGCACGCCGTGCCGCCGAAGCCGCGCTGCGGTCGACCCCCGGTGAACGACCCGCGCAGCGCAGCGAGACGGGCGAAGAGGCCCGGCATCGCCTCGGCGGCGACCAGATCGATGAGAACCTGAGCCCCGAAGAGGTGGAGAAGATCGCCTTCGAGGTGATCATGCAGCTCAAGCAAGCGCTCGAGCTCGACGCCACCCGCATCGGCGAAGACGAGTGGGACTGATCCGATGGACAAGCTCTACATCACGCCGCTCGACGGCAAACTCGCCGGTACGCGCATCCAGGCGCTCTTCAACCCGAAGGAGTACACGATCGCGAAGAGCGTCCCGTGGAACCCTCATGCCTCCGCGGGCCTGGACGCGCCGGAGATGCAGTTCACGACGGGTCAGGGCGAGACCCTGAACCTCGAGCTCTTCTTCGACACCTACGAAGAGGGCACGAACGTGCGCATGCACACCGAGCAGCTGCATCAGCTCGCGCTCATCGACAGTGAGATCCACCGCCCACCGCTGCTCCTCGTGAGCTGGGGCGCGCTCATGTTTCGAGGGGTCGTGGAGTCGATCAGCCACCGCTTCACGATGTTCCTCGAGAGCGGCCTGCCGGTCCGCGCGACGGTCACGATCTCGCTGCGCCAGGCGGCCTCTGCCACGGAGCAGCAGGAGCAGATCAAGAAGCAGAGCCCGGACCATGCGAAGATTCACGCCGTTCAACGCGGCGAGACTCTCCAGATGATCGCGTCGCGCGAGTACGACGACCCGGGCGAGTGGCGGCGCATCGCCGACGCGAACGGCATCGACGATCCCCTCCAGGTGGAGCCGGGTCGGCGCCTGATGATTCCGCCGATCCTCCGCTGACCGACCGGAGCACTGACCGATGGCCGACACCTGGGTCCCCGAGTACATGGTTCGACTGAACGGCCGCGAGCTGCCGCAGGCCGATGATGCGCACCTGCAGGCGATCACGGTCGAGCTCCGCCGTCAGGCCCCGGCGAGCGTCGAGCTCCAGTTCAACAACCACGAGGGTGCGTACGACACGCGGGATGATCTCGGGCCGGGCGCGAAGGCCGAGGTCTCGCTGGGATACACGGACGGCGGACCCAAACGCGTCTTCGAGGGCGAGATCATCGGAACCCGTGTCCGCCTGGCCGAGAACGGCCCGCGCGTCTTCGTGGCGCAGGCCTTCGATGCGGTCCACAAGCTGACGCGTGGTCGCAAGACGCGTACGTTCCTCAACCAGAAGTTCAGCGAGATCATCTCTCAGATCGCCCGGGAGAAGGGTCTGAGCGTCCAAGCCGACGACACCGCGTTCTTGCGGGAGTATGTCGTGCAGCACAACCAGACCGACCTCGACTTCTGCCGGGGTGTGGCGGGCTGGCTCGACTTCGACCTCAGCATCGACCACACCGTCGACCCGCAGAAACTGCGGTTCAAGGCCCCCCTCGTGGGCGGCAGCCCCGAGATCACGGCCGTCTACGACAACCCGAACGTCTCCACCGAGGAGATTCATCTCCGTCGGTTCGACGGCCGTCAGTCCCTGGCCCGTGTCGTGACCGAGGTCATCGTCCGAGGCTGGGATCCGGCGCAGAAAAAAGAGATCATCGGCAAGGCGCAGACCGCGCAGCTCTACGACTCGATGCAGGGTCAGACCTCGGCGCCCCAAGAGGTCTCGGACAGCTGGGGCGAGACCGAGCGGCAGCTGGTCGACTACAAGGTCTTCAGCCAGCAGGAAGCCGACAAAATCGCGCTCACGAAGCTCAACGAGTACGCGCGCACCTTCCTCCGGGCCGACGTCGAGGTGCAGGGGCACCCGAAGATCCGACCCGGCGTGATCGTGAAGTTGAAGAACATCGGCGACCGGTTCGACGGGCACTACCTGGTCGACTCGGCGACGCACGTCTTCACCTCGAAGGTCGGCGCTGGACACGGCTACACGACGCGATTCGTGGCCGAGCGCTGCGGTTGGTGAGTCGAGCGAACCCTTCGATGGATGAAGCCAACCTCGTAGACTGGTTCGACGTCGTCGAACAGGTGGCCAACGGCCGCCTGACCGGACATGCGTGCCCGTTGTGCGGCGCGCGTCCCCTCGAGACCTCGACGGACGGCCCGAACGTCCGCGTGCGGTGTCCCGCATGCGGCGAGGGCTTCGAGGGGCGCCTCGGCCACTCCCGCGATGACGCTCTCTATGCGGAAGCCGCGGCCCTCGAGGCGAAAAAGCGCTCGGCCCAGGCCACCGCGGCCGCCCCCGCCGAAGCCCCCGGCCCACGGGTGGTCGAGGTCCCGGCCTCTCGCCCGGCCGAGACCCGCGGACCGCCGTGGTCGTGGTCGCTCCCGGGCGATCGCGCAGGCGATCTGGACGCACTCTCGCTCTGGATGGACGTCGTCACGGCCGCCCACAACGGTCGACGGACCGGGCTCACCTGCCCGATGTGCAGCGAGCCCCTGACCGACATCGACCACCGTCCGCCCTTCCTGCGCATGCGTTGCACGGGCTGCGGCGAAGGCTTCGAGGGCAGGGTCGAGTGAACCGCAGCTTCCTGGGTCGTGGTCTGAAGTTTCCCCTCGTCACCGACTCGAGCGGCGGCGTCGCGCTCTCGTCGCACGAAGAGAACATCGAGGAGTCGATCCGTATCATCCTCGGCACGGCCGTCGGGGAGCGTGTGTACCGGCCGGACTTCGGTTGCCGGATTCACGACCTCCTCTTCGCGCCGAACAACGCCCACACCCGCAACCTCGTCACGTTCTACGCGGACGAGTCGTTGCGAAAGTGGGAGCCCCGCATCAAGGAGATCCACTGCGTGTGTAAGTCCGACCCGAGACAGGACAACACGCTGCTCCTCGAGATCCGCTACGTGGTTCGCGCGACGAACTCGCACTACAACATGGTCTATCCGTTCTACCTGCGGCGTGAGGAAGCCCCATGATCCCCGTCCCCAATCTGGACGACCGCACGCACAAGGAGATCGTGGAAGAGGCCAAGCGCCTCATTCCGCAGTACTGCCCCGAGTGGACGAACTTCAATCCGTCCGATCCGGGCATCACCCTCGTGGAGCTCTTCGCGTGGATGACCGAGATGGTCATCTATCGACTCAACAAGGTCACCGACAAGAACTTCATCGCGTTCCTGAACCTGATGGGCGTGCGCTTGCAGCCGCCTCAGCCCGCGCGGGCGCTCCTGCAGTTCACCCTCGTCCGAGGCGCTCCTGCGGCGCTCGTCGCTGCGGGCACACCGGTCTCGACCGTGCCCACGGGGCGCGACGAGCCGGTGGTTTTCGAAACCGCCGACGACGTGCTCGTCACCGACAACCGCGTCGTGCGTTGCTACACCCAGGTCAGCGACGAGTACGCCGACCAAACGGCCTTCGTCGAGGGCAAGCGGAGCGAGGGCTTCGAGGTCTTCGGCGGCGTCACCCACATCGAGCGCGCGCTCTACCTCGGGGACCCGCGCTTCGAGCAGGTCGGCGAGGACTCGATCCTCGTCGTGAAGATCACCACCGCGGCCGCGCGGCCCATGGTCGATCTGCTCGCGTGGGAGTACTGGAACGGCCGGCGCTGGCGTGAGCTGACGCGGTCCACGACCGAGGTCGAGGACGGCGCCATCGCCTTCCAGGGCATCGACAAGATCGAGCCCCTGGCGGTGAACGGGGCGACCCTCCCGTGGATCCGCGGGCGCCTCGTTGAGGCCCCGAAGGATACCCATGAGACTGTCGTCGACGCCGTGGTCGCGCGCGTCGAGGTGCTCGGCGAGGGTGTGCCGCCCGCGATGGCCTACACCAACGTGGACAGCGGCGTGTACTACACCCGCGAGCTCGGGGGCGTTTGGGAGCCCTTCAGCAAGGAGCCGCGACCGAATCACGCGCTCTACCTGCTGCCCCAGTCCCTGCCGACGCAGCCTGGCGCCATCGTGCGTGTCGAGGTCCTGCTCGCCGAGGCCCGCCTCAAAGACCCGCCGCAGCCCAGCGGGGACCTGATCATCTGCTGGGAGTTCTGGAACGGGAAGAAGTGGGCGCTCCTGGGCCGGTCCACGAAGGACGGCTCTTCGAGCTCCGCCGACATCGACTTCGTCGACCAGACCGAGGCGTTCACCACCAGCGGCGAGGTCCGCTTTCGGATGCCCAAGGGCGGACTCTCCGACGTCGAGGTCCAGGGCGAGACCGGACCGTGGCTGCGCGCGCGCATCGAGAGCGGCGACTACGGTGTGCCGGGACAGTACGAGCTCGACGGCGTGAAGTGGATCTGGCGCGACGAGCGGCCTCTGCGGCCGCCGTACCTGCGCTCCCTGGTCTTCCGCTACAGCGAAGAGGACCAGCCCGTCGGCACGGTGCTCACCTACAACGACTTCGCGTTCTTCGACCACTCGGTCACGGCCCGCACCCCGCTCAAGCTCTTCCAGGCCTTCGAGCCGTCCCAGGAAGACAGCCCGGCGCTGTACCTCGGCTTCGAGAAGGGCTTTCCCAACGAGGCGACGCGGCTGTACTTCAAGATGGCCGAGAAGACCTCGCTCGAGCACGACCGTCGGCACGCCGAGCACCTCTCCGAGTACTACGCGGACCGCGACCGCGCCCTCGCCGCCGAGCAGCGCGTCGTGTGGGAGTACTGGAACGGTCGAGACTGGGTCGACCTCGCGCCCGAGGACGGCACCCGGAGCTTCACCGAGAGCGGGTTCCTTCGTTTTGTCGGTCCCGCCGACTGGCGACCGGTCAAGCGGTTCGGAGAGCCGCTTCATTGGCTCCGCGCGCGTCTGGAGATGGGCGGCTACCACCAGATGCCGCGGATCTCGCGCGTCTTGCTCAACGCCGTGGTCGCCCACCACCACTCGACGCTCCGCAACGAGGTCCTGGGTCGCTCGGACGGCACGCCGAACCAGGTCTTCCGTTTTGCCCAGGGGCCGCTGCTCGAGGGCCAACGTATCCAGGTCATCGAGAAGGACACACCGGAGGGGGACGAGCGCCGCGCGCTCGAGGAGACCTGGGGCCTCGACGCCGTCCAGAGCGCCGGCAAGAACGGCTGGCTCGTCCGGTGGACCGAGGTCGAGAGCTTCTTCGAGAGCGACGCGCGCAGCCGTCACTACGTCGTCGACCGCGTGAAGGGCGAGATCCGGTTCGGCGACGGTCGACGCGGCCTCATCCCGCCGGCGGGCGCGGCGAACGTGATCGCGGAGCTCTATCGGGTCGGCGGTGGCGCCCGCGGCAACGTGACGGCCGGCGCGGTCTCGGCGCTGCGCCGCACCGTCGCGCACATCGAGGCCGTGGTGAACCCGTACCCCGCCGGGGGCGGCAGCGACCAGGAGACCGTCGAGGACGCGAAGGTGCGCGGACCGCACCTCATCAAGAGCCGCAACCGGGCCGTCACCGCCGAGGACTACGAGTGGTTGACGCTCCAGGCGAGCAACGGCATCGCCCGTGCGCGCTGCCTGCCGACCATCGGGCGCGAGGGTGAGGTCAGCGTCGTCGTCGTGCCGAAGTACGACGACCGCAACCTCGACCTGGGCATGAAGCTCGTGCCGTCGACCGAGCTGCTGCGGCGCGTGAAGCAGTTCCTCGAGGAGCGGCGGCTCGTCACGACCATCGTGCACGTCGTGCCCCCGCGGTATGTCGAGGTCAGCGTCCAGGTCGAGGTCATCCGCAAACAGACCGGCTCTTTCGATCGCCTGAAGGAAGCGGTCGAGAAGCGCCTGCGGACGTTCCTGCACCCCCTGCTCGGCGGGCGCAACGGCAACGGCTGGCCCTTCGGGCGCAACGTGTTGAAGCTCGACCTGTACCACGTGATCGAGGACATCGAGGGCGTCGACGTCGTGCACCGGATTCGGCTGCGCGATGAGGACCGCAAGGAAGAGGTCGAGCAGATCAAGGTCGCGCCCGACGAGCTCGTGCATGTCGTGGACGTCGACGTCTTCGAGAAGGCGCGGGAGCAGTTCTACTGAGATGCCTGCGCAGTCGCCCCGCCAGATCGTCCGCCGCACCGTCCGCATGCCCGAGGTCACCGGCATTGCGCTCGAGAACGCGCGTCTCATGCTGCGCAACGCCGGCTTCGACCCCGAGCGGGTACAGGTGCGGTACCGCGAGGCCTATCGGCCCCAGGACGAGACCATCGGACAGCGGCCGGCGGCCGGGGCGTTGGTCGCCGTGGACGAGCCGGTCGACCTCGTCGTCTCGCGGCAGAGCCTGTTGCACCACCTGCCGCAGGTCTTTCAGAAGACCGACCGCGACGGCGGGCACTTCCTCCGCGAGTTCCTCTGGATCTTCGACCACATCGCGTCCGACATCCAGCGTCGGCTCGACCGGGTGCACACCTACTTCGATCCGCTGGAGGCGCCCAGTGAGTTCCTCGAGTGGCTCGCGAGCTGGGTCGCGCTCACCGTGGACCAGGAGTGGCCCGAGGAGAAGAAGCGGCGCCTGATTCGGAGCGCCATCGACATCTACGGCTACCGCGGCACCGTGCGCGGGCTGAAGCTCTTCCTCGCGATCTTCACGGGCGTCGAGCCCCGGGTGCTCGAAAACCGCTTTCCTTACCGGGGCTTCCGGATCGGGACCGTCCGCATCGGGCTCGACTCCATCGTGCTGCCGCCGGTCAATCTTTCGCACTGCTTCATCGTCGAGGTCCCGTCTCGCTTTCGCGACGTGACCAACGAGAACATCCTGAAAATTCACGACCTGATCTGCATGGAGAAACCGGTGCACTCGACGTACGTGCTGACGTTCGAGGCCGCCCCGAGCGAGGACCGGCTGCAGCCGTTCGTCATCGGCATCGGGCGCGTGGGCGGCGAGGGCATGATCGCCGGCACCGGATCGAACCGCAGCGAAACCCCGGCCGAGTCGGAGTGAGTCATGGCGCAGGCCCCGTACAAGCGGATCAACTTCTTCAAGGGCTTCCTCACGACCGAGGCCGACTGGAACGACGCCGAGCGCTACCACGTCGAGAAGCGGAAGCTTCACAACCGCGCGCTCCATGCCCCGGGCATCGTGCCGGGCTTCGGCGACGAGCTGCGGGTCTCGAGTCGTGGCCGCGGTGACCTGTCCATCGAGGTCGGCAGCGGCTACGCCATCGACGCCCAGGGCAACGACATCGTCTTGCGCGAGAAGCAGATCAAGACGATCAACCCCACCGACTTCAAGCTGCCGCAGACCATCTACATCGTGCTGCGCTACAGCGAAGATTTCTCGGACTTCATCGCCTACAAGGAGAACCTGGACTTCCAGGGTCACCGGCGCATCGAAGAGGGCTCGCGCGTCGAGTTCAGCATCGTGGAGCCCGACATCCAGCAAGAGGTCGAGCTCGCCCGGGTGTTCCTGGAGAAGGGGGCGCGTCGGGTCTCCGATGCGGCCGACGGGGTCAATCCGAAGCCCAACGAGCTCGACCTGCGCTACCTGCGCTGGGCGGGCGTGTGCGGGTCGAAGCTCTCTCCCGGCATCCTGCTGAAGCTCGAGGCGGCCATCCGCCACCAGAAGACGATCCTCTCCCACCTGGCGCGGGTGAAGAAGATCCTCGCGGCACAGGACGCGCTGCACTCGGTCATCACCCTCGAGATGCTGCTGAAGACCGCGTACGTCGACCACGCGAACATCTGGGACTTGCTGCGCACCGTCGCGGAGCTCGAGTGGGACGTGGTCGACGAGGTCGAAGGGCGTCTCCCCGACCTTTCGACGCAGAAGGAGTTCGGCGGCTTCCGCAAGAACGTGGAGTTCATGCTCGGGCTGGTGCGCGAGCGAAAGCGCACCGACGAGCAGCTCGACAACGTCATCACCTACCAGCGCAAGGCGACCGAGAGCCTCGACGTGCTCATCGACAAGGTGCGGCCCGAGGCCATCGAGGTGAAGACGATGGAGGGCGCCGTGGAGGCGACCGACGTCTCCGCACCGGGCAACATCCCCGGCGGGATCTCCTACGAGGACCTCAAGGTCCGCTCGGAGGAGTTCACGGCGACCATCGTGGTGGACGGCAAAGAGTGGCGCCTCGTGGACATGATCGACGTGCTCGACACGGCCAGCGAGGAGGACCACAAGTTCCAGATCAAGCAGGCCAAGGACACCTACCGCACACGCCAGAAGCTGCGGTACCCCGACGGCACGCTCATCGAGGACAAGGGCATCGCCCACGAGGGCGGCTACCACGAGTTCGTCGTGAAGAACCTCACGCCGCACCAGGACCTCGTGATGATCCGGCGCATGGACTACGTGCACGGCGACTTCCAGATGGAGGTGCACGTGAACGGGGAGCGACTGCCCCGCCTGCTCGAGTGCCGCGGTGACGACAAACGCTACCGCTGGCGCAACTGGCCGTACACGATCCCCGCGCAGTACATCAACACGACCTCCATCACGGTGAAGCAGGTCATGCTCACCGCCGACCGCGACGTGAACCTGTTCCGCTACTGGTTCTACCAGCCGCAGCCGCGCTGACCCGGCGCGTGCGTGGCGCTCACGCCACGGCCGGATGCGCGAGGTCGGGCCCGGCCTCGTGCCGAGAGGGCGCGTCGAGCTGAGCGCCGCCGAGCAGGCAACCCGCGAACGTCTGCGCCGAGGCCGCACACCCTCGCAGGTCGGCTCCGCGGAGGTCGCAACCGACGAGACGTGCGCCGTCCCACCGGGTCTCGCGCAGATCGGCCCCCGACAGCCGCACACGCACGAGGCGCGCGCCGCTCAGGTTCGCGCCGACCAGGCGCGCCGCCGACAGGTCGACGTCCGTAAGGTGCGCGCCGCGCAGGTCCAGGCCCTCGCCCCCGAGGCCCGACGCGCGCACCGCCTCGAGCACCGCCCCCGCAAGGTCCGCGCCCCCGAGCTCGGCGTCGTGCAGAGCGCAGGCCCTCAGGCGCGCCTTCGCGAGGCAGGCGCCCCGCAGGTCGATGCCCGACGCGTCGACCCTGAGCCAGCGCGCCGAACGGGCCTGTAACCCCCGCGCGTCGAGGCCCCGCGCCGAGAGATCGATGGCGGTCAGATGCGGCAGCGCCGCGAAGCGCCAGCGAGGTGTGGAGGGCACGGACATGACGAACCTCCCTTCTTCGGAGTCTTCATCGGACACGGACGGTCTCTGTCGCACGCCTTCGGCTCATTTCTGGTCATCGGCCGTCGCCGCCCGAACTTGCGGCACGACCGACGCTTGTCCATAGTCGCGAATCGTGATCCTCGGATTCAAAGACCCGCGCGATGTGGTCAAAGGCCGCATCGACGCGAAGATCAACGCGGCGGAGTCCGACGCCGTGCAGTCCGCCCGGGGCGCGGTGATCAAGACGGGCGAAAAGGCACAAGGCGCGGCGAAGAAAGCCGGCGGTGGCAAGAGCCCGGGAAAGAAAAAGAAGTCGATGAGCTGGTGGCCATTCGGCGGAAAGAAGGACGACGCGGAAGCGCCGACGTGTCCAAGTTGCGCCAAGGAGGTCGACCCCTCCTGGCAGGCCTGCCCGTACTGCCGAGGCGCGTTGGGCGCAGGCGCGGCCGCGGCCGCCCGTACGCCGGCGGCCCAGGCGCCGCCACCGGGCCCTCCGCTGGCGGCCAACGTGCCGAACATGCCCGTCATCGCGGGCGACAAGACCATGGCCATCGACCTGAACAAGCTCACCGCGCCGAAGCGGGGCGTGGTCGGCTGGCTCGTGTGCATGAGCGGCAACCAGAAGGGCCTGGACTTCCGCGTCTTCGAGGGCGTGAACCACATCGGCGCCGGCGCCGACAACGACATCGTGATCACCGACGAGTACCTCTCGTCGCGGCACGCGGCGATTCGATACGAAGAGGGTCGGTACGAGTTTCGCGACAACGACTCGACGAACGGCAGTTTTCTCAACGAGAAGCGGGTCACGAAGGACGAGCTGATCGACAACGATACGATCCGGCTCGGCCGCACGGAGCTTCGCTTCAAGGCCCTGTATTGAGGCCGCACCGATGACTCGCTCGCTCCGCATCGCCGCGTCGATGCTCGCCGCAACCCTGCTCCTGCTGCCTCCGCTCGCGCACGCGCAAGAGGTTCGCAACACCCAGGGCAGCACCTTCCTGCGCCTCGACGCCGTGGACGTGTCCAACGCCGAGCTCGGTCAGTTCGTCTTTTTCGCGAGCTTCCTCGACCGGGGTCGTAAGCCCGTCACCGCGCTCGATCCGAAGGCGTGGACGGCGTCCTTCGACGGCAACCCCATCGAGGCCGACCTGACGGTCAAGAAGCTCTTCGAGAGTGACCAGGGCATCTCACTCGTCGTCGTGCTCCAGAATGACCACGTCGCGAAGGAGAGCTTCCTCGACTCGGCGCGCAAGGGCGTGAAGCGCACGCTCAGCACCCTGCGGCAGCTCGACAAGTCCGCCGTGGTGCTGTTCCGAGACACCACCGACAAGTCCGGCACGCTGAGCCCCGCTCACAACGAGACCTCGAGCTGGATGGACACGATTCAGGACGGTGGGCTGACCCCCATCCTCTACGAGTCCATCGAGCAGGCGCTGGGGCTCTTCCCCGCGGAGTTCTCGGCCATCGGCCCCAACCGCGCCGTGCTCGTCATCAGCGACGGCGCCGACCAGCGCGACAATCAGGCGGGCGAGCAGAAGGACCAACTCCAGAAGATCGTGAGCCTGGCCACGAAGCGTCGCGTGCACGTGCACGCCATCGGCGCGCCGTCGGACCTGGGCATCGAGGGCGAGAGCACCGAGAAGCTGCGGAAGGTCGTCGAGCAGACCGGCGGCACCTGGCGGAAGGCGACGACCCCGGCGGAGCTCGAGAACTACCTCTCGCACTTCGAGCAGGAGGTCGCCGGCCAGCACGTCGTGAAGCTGACCACCAACGACTTCGACGGCGACAAGGACGTCGCGTTCAAGCTGGAGGTCAACCAGGACGGGAGCCCCTATCCGAGCAACGCGGTCATCGCGTTGGTGCCGAAGGCGAAGAGCAACGTCCTGAAGTACGTGCTGGTGGGCGGCGGTGTCCTCCTCGGGCTCGTCCTCCTCTTCTTCGTCGTGCGGCTCGTCCTCCAGGTCATTCGGAACCGCGAGCCCGCGGAGGCGGTCGCCACGGGGCCGGAGCTCCGGCCGTGCGGTCAGTGCACGAACCAGATCCCGCAAGAGTGGAAGGTCTGCCAGTACTGCGAGGCCTTGCCCCACAAGGGTCGCCTGCGGGTGAAGAGCTCCGGCGAGCTGAACGGTCGGGTGTGGTTCATCAAGGAGAGCCTGACGAACATCGGCTCGGCCGAGGGCAACGCCATCATCGTGCCCGACAAGTCCGTCTCGAAGCGCCACGCGGGCATCAAGGTGCAGGACAACCGCTTCGAGCTCGCGGACTACGGCAGCACGAACGGCGTGATGGTCAACGGCCAGCGCATGACCAAGCAGTTTCTGAAGTCCGGCGATCTCGTGACGATCGGCGGTGTCGAGATGGAGTTCACGCTGAAGTAGGCCGCAAGATTGCGGCGGGGCCTCGCCACGGCCTACGATGCGCGGGTTCGAAGCTCCCGAGAGAGAGGTGCCCCGTTGCGACGTGACCCCCGTGTGTCCCGCCTCGCCGCCCTTCTTGTGCGTGTCCTCGTGGTGCTCGCGCTCGCCGGACCCGGCGCGGCGTGGGCCCAGGACAACCCGGCCTACCAGGCCGCACACGGACGCGGCACGACAGCGTTCAACTCCGGCCAGTTCGCCGAGTGCGCCGAGGAGTTCCGTCAGGCCTTCAACATCGAGCCGCGCGGCAACCTGCTCTACAACATCGCGTTCTGCTACGAGAAGGCGAACGACCTCCCGAACGCGATCACGTTCTACCAGCGCTTCATCGACGCGGTGCCCACCTCGCCGAAGCGACCGACGGTGCAGCGTCACCTGGCGGAGCTCAAGGCGCAGATCGAGGACCAGTTCGTCGAGATCAGCGTCTCGTCGGACCCGCTCGGCGCCCTCATCTACGTGAACGACAAGGGCGGCGGCGCCATGGGCACGACCCCCGTCACGTTCAAGCTCCTGCCGGGCTCCTACCTCATCATCGGCGAGTTCGACGGGCATGAGCCCTCGAAGCGCAAGGTCGACGTGGTCCAGGGGTCCCCGGTGTCCGTGGACTTGAACCTCGTCCCCTCGGGGCAGATCGGGTCGATCACCTTGCTCATCACCGAGCGGGACGCAGACGTGCTGGTCGACAACCGCAAGGTCGGCAAGTCGCCGCTCAATGACCCGCTTCGGCTCAAGCAGGGCCGCCACGAGATCATCGTGTCCAAGCAGGGCTTCGCGAACTGGACCCGCACGCTCGAGGTTCAGCCTGGCGCCACCGAGTCGATAAAGGTCGACCTCGCGCAGTCCGGCGCGGAAGAGGGCGGCGGTGAGGCCAGCGCGTCGAGCGGCGGGCTCTTCTCCGGTCCGCGCCTGCTCCCGACCATCACCGTGGCTGCGGGCCTGGGGGCGGTCGCCGGCGGCGCCGTGATGGGCCTCTCGGCGGCGAAGCTCCACGACGACTTGAAGAAGCGCAAGGACGCGGGCGAGGCGATCAATTCGAAGGACATCGACACCGGCAAGTCGCGGGTCCTGTTCACGAACGTCCTGCTCGGGGGCGGAGGCGCTGCGGTGGTGGGCGGCGCGGTGTGGTGGTTCATGGCGGGCTCGTCCGCCGCCGAGGTGGCGCCGAGCATCAGCGCGACGGTCGGTCCGGACGGCGGCCTGGTGGTCTGGGGGAGCTTCTGATGAGGACGGCCAAGAAGACGCAGGGGAATCGTCGCTCGAAAAACGCGCTCGGGAGGCTCGGCCTGCTCAGCGCGGCCGCGTGCCTGGGCGCCTGCACGCTGGATTTCGACGAGTTCAAGGTCGAACAGGCGTCGGACCTCATCGACCTCTCGGACGCCGCGCCCACCGATGGCGGGCGTCTCGACTTCGGGAATCCGCCGGACTACCGGCTGGCCGACGGCGCCGTGGACGGCCCGCCGGCTGGAGACGCGGACGGCGACGGGGTGGACGACGCCACGGACAACTGTCCGGCCGTGGCGAACCCCGACCAGATGGACTCGGACGCGAATGGCGTCGGCGACGCGTGCGAGAGTGGCGACGACGGGGACGGCGTGCCGACGGAGCTCGACAACTGCCCCAACGTCGGCAACGCGGACCAGCTCGACTTCGACCGCGACGGCGACGGCGACGCCTGCGACACCGACGCCGACGGCGACACCCTGGACGACGCGGCCGAGGCCGCCCGAGGGAGCGATCCGCGCCTCGCCGACTCCGACGGCGATGGCTTGGGCGACGCGACGGACACCTGCCCACGGGCTGCGGATCCCATCGGTTTGAATCGCAACGCGACCCCCGCCGGGGATGCCTGCGATCCCGACGATGACGGGGACGGCGTGTCGGACTGGCTCGACAACTGCCCGGGCACGGCGAACCCCGACCAGGCGGACGCCGACATGGACGGCCGAGGTGAGGCGTGCGCCGGCGACGCCGACGGCGACGGGCTCCCCGACGCGGGCGACAACTGCCCCACCGTCGCGAACCCCGACCAGGCCCTGGTGCCGTGCCGTGCCACCTTCTCGGTCACCACCTACGACCGCGACGCCCGGGCCCTGTCCCGCGGCGCGGGCCGAGTGGCCGCCGCCACCCGCGGTGGGTTGGTCGAGGTCGATCCGGCCTTCGCCCGCTTCACCAACGCCCAGGGCCTCGCCAACAACGCCCTCGAGGGTGTGTACGTCGACGCCGCGGGGCGTCGCTTCGTGACGACCGCGACCGGGCTCACCGTGCTGAGGCCCGACGGCTTCGCGTTCTCGTTTCGGGGAGACGACCCCGGGGGCGGCCCGCAAGGCGCGCTTCGAGACGTGGTCGTCGACGCGGCGGGCAACCTGTGGGTTTCGAGCGACCTCGGCCTGAACGTGCTGGCCGGCGGCCAATGGACGCTCCTCGCGCCGCCCGCGCTCCCGAGCGCCGACGTGCGACGGCTCGCCGTCGATGCGCTGGGACGCGTGTGGGTCGCCACCGCCGCGGGTGTGGTCCGCGTGACGAACCGCGCCGTCGATCGGACCGTCACGGGCATCGCCGGCCTGGCCGACGACCGCTTCAACGGCGTCGCGTTCGAGCCCGACGGGGCCGTCTGGCTCTACGGCGAGTCGGGGGCCGCCCGCTTCTCGGACGGCGAGGCGGCCGCGCCGCAGCGGGTCTACGGCGGCTTTGTCGTGCAGGGCGTCACCGTGGGGCCGCGCGGCAACCGATGGCTCGCGACCCCCGACGGCCTACGCCGCATCGACGCCGATGGCCGGCTGTATCCGGCCTCGTCGGCGGTCCTCCCTTCCCCGGACGTGCGGGACGTGAACGGCCCCGTGGACGGCCCCCGGTGGGCGGCCACGGCCGACGGCATCGTTCAGGTGGACGGGGTCTTCGCGACGTTCCCGGGCACGGCGGACCAGTTCGGACGCCCGTGCGCGTCGACCGCGGCGCGCATCGGCGGCCTGCTCTGGGTCGGCACCGACATGGGCGTCGCGCTGCAGTCCGCCGAGGGCGCCTGGCGCACCGTGGACGTCGCGGCGCTGCCGGCCCCGAACGTGCGCATCATCCGGCGCATCGGCGACGAGGTGTGGGTCGGCACGGACGGAGGCATCGGCATCTTCGACGCCGTCGGCACGCCGATTTCGCAGCTCCGGGCGGGAGATGGCCTGCCCGCGGCCCCGATCACGGACATCATCGCCGGCATCAACGGGCAGATCTGGGTCGCGTCCGAGGGCAACGGCATCGCCCGGCGCAACGTCGACCTGACCTGGACGGGCTTCTCGAGCCCGGCGGCCGGCGCGAACTTCCTGAGCAACCAGGTCCGCGCCCTCGCCCATGACGGCGCCACCCTCTGGATCGGCACGGCCGAGGGCCTCTCGGCGTTCTCGGAGGCCACTCAGACCTTCCTCTTCCCGGTGACGACCCAGGGGGGGCAGCTCCCCGACATTCGTGTCCAGGACCTGGCGCTGGCCAACGGCCACATCTACGTGGCGACACCCTTCGGTGTGGCCGTGCGCAACCCCGCGAACCAGTGGTCGACCCTTCGGCGCGCGACCGGCGGCTGGCCGAGCTCGGCCGGCGGTGACTTCGCACGGGCGATCGCCCACGACGGCACGCATCTCTGGATTGCGCTCGCCGACAGCGTACGCCAGCCCAACGGGGTCCTCGTCCGACGCCTCGGCCTCATGCCCATCGCCGAGAACTCGGAAGGCGAGGGCATCACGACCGTCTTCTCGGACTCGAACGCGGGCCTCGTGAACGCGCGTGGGCAGTCGGTCTCCCTGGAGCACGAGAGCGGGGAGCTGTTCTTCTCGGTGTGCGGCACCGCCCCGGACGACGTGGGTGGGCTGACCGTGCTCGACGGCGTCGGCGTCGTGACCCAGACCCTGGCCGCGGTCCAGGGCCTGCCCGGAGACGGCGGCGTGGCCGCATTGACCCGGAATCCGGACGGGGGGGCGCTTTTCTCCAGCCAGGTGGACGCGGTGCCGGTCTCCCGCACCCTCTCGGCGGGCCCCGCCGGGCAATCTCCGGTGTCCGCGGCGTTCGTGCTGCCCCCTTCCATCTCCGGCATGCTGCGCGCGTGCGACCTCCCGCCGGGCGGCGGCGAGCTCTGGTGCGCGCTCGAGGGGGTCGGCGTGGGTCGTCGCCTCACGGCGGACAACTGGGTCGTGCTCGACAAGACCCGCATTCGCGAGTTCGGCGACGGGGATGTGCGGGACATCGCCGTCGAAGCGGCCCAGTCCGTGTGGATCGCCACGGCCCAGGGCGTCGTCCGCATCGCCAGCGGCAACGTGCGGCTCTTCAACGCGGCCGGCACGAACAACGGGTTGCCCGGCGACGACGTGCGGGCGGTCACCGTGTCCGCGGGCAAGCTCTACGCCGCGACGGCCACGGGGGTCGGTATCTTCGACTCGGCGACGATGCAGTGGACCGCGCTGCGCCGTGAACCGCAGGGGCTCGGGAGCGCCGATGCCCGTGACGTCGCCGTCTCCGCGGACGGTACGCTCTACATCGCGACGGCCGATGGGCTGTTCCGACGGGCGCCCGACGGCACCTTGACGGACTTTCACTTCGGGCTCGGGCTCCCGTCCAACGACATCCGCGCGGTCGCGGTTCACACGGATGGTCGGGTCATCGTGGGGACCGCCGCCGGGCTCGCCATCGGCACACCGGACGGCGCGGGCGGGCTGACCTTCGTCCGACACGGATTCGTGGGCGGGCTGCCTGGACGGGGCGTCTACGATGTTCTCGTCGCGGTGGACGGCACGATCTGGGCGCGCTCCGACGACGGTGTCGCGCAGCTCCTGCCGTGACGGGATGGGCCCATCAAGCCGCCGAGCCGGAGACCCGCATCGGGCAACGTGTCGGTGACTATGTCGTAGAGCGGCTCATCGCGCGCGGCGGGATGAGCTCGGTCTACTTCGCTCGACACTTCTCGGACGCGCGCGGCGTGGCGCTCAAGATCGTCCACCGCGACCTGCCCGAGAACATGGACGCCGATCGTCGCCTCGAGCAGGAAGCGCGCGCGATCGCGCGCATCGACCATCCCCATGTCGTGCACGTCCACGACCTCGGCTGGACGGACGACGGCCTTCCTTTCCTGGCGATGGAGTACCTCGAGGGTGTGCCGCTCGCGCAGATCCTCGGCCACGGCACGCCGGTCCCTCTGCGTCGCGTCCTCCCCATCTCGATGCAGATGCTCGAGGCGCTGGGGCGGGCCCACGAGCTCGGCATCATCCACCGCGACCTGAAGCCGGAGAACGTGCTGCTGCTGCGTCGGGAGGGCATGGACGACTTCGTGAAGATGCTCGACTTCGGCATCGCGAAGCTCCTGGGGAGCCACCCGCACTCGCTCGTGCACACACGACGCGGCGTGGTGCTCGGCACACCGGAGTACATGCCGCCCGAGATCGCCATGGACTCGCCGGTCACCGCCGCGACCGACCTGTATGCGTTCGGTGTGATCCTCTTCGAGGGCCTCACGGGGCGGCTCCCTTTTCAGGGGCGAGGTGCCGGTGAGCTGGCGGAGAAGCATTGCTTCACGCCGCCGCCGAGACTCCGCGCCTTCAACCCGTCGTTGCCCTCGGAGCTCGAGCAGATCGTCTTGCGCTGCCTCGCCAAGGATCCGGCCCAGCGCTACGACAGCGCCGACGCCCTGCGTCAGGCCCTCGAGCCTTTCCTCGATGGCTCGAGCGGTCCCGAGACCCTCGCGACGAAGCGCCCGCTCGACGCCGCCTACGAGGGCCTCGGTGACAACGACACCCTGTCGCCGGAGCGCCTGGAGCACGCGCTGCGCAGCGAGCTCGACCGCCGCTGGACAGACCGCACGCTCCCCGCGGCCATCCAGCGCAGCCTGTCACGGCTCGACCAGTTCCAGGAGCGGCTCGTGGACTTGCAGACCGAGCTCGCCGTCGTGGAGGACCGCCTGGCGAGCGCCGAGCGTGTGGACGCCGCGTCCAACGCGCCCGTGGTCGAGGTGCTCGGCCGCGAGCAGGATCTGGACGCGCAGTACCGTGTGCTGGTCGACCGCGACAAAGGCTGCGCGCAGGCGCTCGCCGTCTTCGACGCGCGCAGTCACGAGCTGCTGGACATTCTCCGGGTGGGGTCGAGCCCGTCGACCTCGATCCTCCAGAGTTTCCTGATGCCCGAGAACATCGACGCGACGAGCGAACGGGTGCGGGAGCGCGGCGAGGTCGAACGCCTCGAGGCGGAGCGACGTCGGACCCTCGCCGAAATGGCGCGGGTCGCCGAGCTCCGCGCCGAGGTCGCCCTGGAGCGGGCACGTCTCCAGGCGGCGCTCGCGGTCGCGGTCGCCGAGCGCGGCGCCGAACGTCAGCGTCTCATCGCGCAGCGCGCCGGACTGCGTGCCGAGGTGGACCACCTCCGACGCGGCCAGACCCATGCGATCTATCAGTTCGCCCTCGAGCTGGCCGTCGCGGTCGGCGGCGGCTGAACCCGGCTCGGATCCGCCCGATCCAGCCATCGACCATCGCTGAACGCGCTTGAGAAAAATGTGCGCGGGTCGACCGAAGACTCGACGCACCTCGAGGCCGCGCCGCCCTAGGGCCAGCGCATCAGGCCACCTCGACGTGGAATCGGCAGGAATTCTTTTTCCTCAGCGCCGGACCGCGACACCCGATGAGAAGGGCAGGAACACGACGGCTCGCTGACCCCGACGCCGCCTTGAAGCAAGACCTGGACAGACCCAACGACCCTGCGCCGACGAAAGTCGGTGGCGAGCCCGATTCCGACCCAGGATCGGGCTCGTTGCATTTGGGGCCGCCCCGGTCCGAATGCTACAGTCCCAGCGCGCATCGGTGCGCGCGTCTGGCCGGAAATCGGGGGAATCGGATGGGGTTCACGCAGCGGCTCCTGCTCTCGTTGTTGTGCCTTTGGCCCGCCCTGGCCCAGGCGCGCGTCCAGATCACCGCGGGCAACGGGATCGTCTTCGACTTCGAGGACACGGGAGGCGGCGAGCTGCGAGGCCCGGCGGCGCTGAACGGCTGGCCGCAGCTCTGCGTGCGGGTCTGCCAGGATTGCGACACCCCCTGCGCGGTCGGAGAGACCTACAACGCCGCCGGCGTGGCCTCGACTCCCGAGCTCGCCGCGCTCCAGCGGGTCACCGCCCCGGTCGCCCTCGCTGGCCTCACGGTGCAGCGGAAGATCTACGTCGGGCCTCTGAACAACCCAGCGCTCGCCAACGGCTTCATTCGTTACCTGGACCTGCTGACGAATCCGGGGGCCGAGCCCATCACCGTCGCGGTTCGACTCGGCACGTCCGGCGCCGGCAACGCCCGTGTCGGCCACGGCGTCGAGTCGACCATCTGGCGTACGCAGGACGACGACGCCAGCCTCGAAGCCACGGACCGCTGGTTCCTCGTCGACGACGCGCTCGCCGAAGGCGGCGTGCAGAGCCTGTCGGTGCTCGTCCACGGAGCGGGCGCGCAGCAGCCGCCCAGCCGGGTCGAGCAGGGGTTTCCGATTCAGGGCGCCGACGCGCTCGCGTGGGATTTTCGCGAGGTGACCGTGCCCCCGGGCGAGACCCTCGCGTTCCTCACGGTGCTGGTCGTCGAGCCCCGCCGGGTGGACGCGCTGGCCGAGATCGCCCAGATGCTCACGATGAGCAGCGAGCTCCTCTTCGGCCTCACGGACCAGGACCGCGCCGCGGTCTTCAACTTCGACATCGATCCGGCGAACCCGAGCCCCGTCGCGGACGCCGGTGGACCCTACAACGCCAACGAGAACGACCAGGTGCAGCTCTCGGCGGCCCGATCCGTCGATCCTGAGGACGCCCTCGCTCTCACCTACGCCTGGGACCTGGACGGCGATGGGGAGTTCGACGACTCCAACGATCCCAACGCCATCGTGCGTTTCAGCGACGACGGGACCTACCAACTGCAGGTGCAGGTCACCGATCCCCTCGGCAAGTCGGACATCGACACCGCGCGCGTGCAGATTCGAAACGTCGCGCCGATCATCTCGGCCGTCCAGACGGACTCGCCGATCGACGAGGGTGAGGACCTGACCGTCGACATCATCGTGCTGGAGCCCGGCGCGGACGCGTTGGTCTTCGACTTCGACTGGAACGGCGACGGGCAGGACGACGAGCTCGCGGTGGGCAGCAACCGCGTCACGCACCGGTACTTCGAGGACGGAACCTACGACGTGCGTGTGCGCGTCACCGACGACGACGGCGGGCAGAACGAATCCACGTTCCGGGTCGTCGTGCAGAACGTCGCGCCGCGGGTCTTCGACGTCGTCACCAACGCCCCCCAGCTCGAGGGGAGCCTCGTGTCGATTCAGATCGTCGCGCAAGACCCCGGCCTCGATCCGGTGACCTTCTCCTGGGACTTCGAGGGGGACGGGGTCTGGGACGAGGAGGGGGTCGACCTCGACCGTGTCGAGCACGTCTACCCCGACAATGGCCAGTATGCGGTGCGTGTGCGTCTGCGGGACGACGACGGCGCCGAGACCATCGACGAGATCTTGATTCCCGTCATCAACGCCAGCCCGACGATCGTCGCGGTGCGCAACAACGGGCCGGTCTTCGAGGGCTCACCGGCCCGGATTACGGTCGAGGCCACCGATCCGGGCACGGACACCATCACCTACAGCTTCGACCTCGACAACGATGGCGCCTTTGAGGTGGCCGACCAGCTCGAGGCCGAGCGCACCCATGTTTTCCGGGACGACGGGCGCTTCCTCGTCGGCGTTCGTGTCCGCGACGAGGACAACGGTCGGTCCCTGGGCAATACGACCGTCGAGGTGCGCAACGCCGACCCGGTCGGGCGCCTCGTGCTGCCCGACTTCGTGGACGAGGGCCAGCGATTCGACGTGACGGTCGAGGCCACCGACCCCGGCGACGATGTGCTTCGATACGACTGGGACCTCGACGGCGACGGCATCTACGACATCGAGGACACGAACCTGACGACCGTCGCGAACGTCGTTCAGAACGAGGGCAACTACGTCGTCACCTGCCGCGTGCGCGACGGCGACGGCGGCGTTCTGGTCCTCAGCGGACCGGTCTTCGTGCGCAACGTCGAGCCCATCGCCCAGGTCATCGTGGACGGCCCCGTGGACGAGGGCCGTGAGACCCGCGTGCGCTGCGAGGCGCTCGACGCCGGCGCCGACAACCTCACCTACGCCTTCGACTTCGAGGACGACGGCATCATCGACATCGAAGGGCTTCAGATCGGGGACATTCCCCACGCGTGGGCCGACCAGGGCTCGTACATCGTGCGGTGCATCGTGGACGACGGTCGGACCCTCTCGAGCTTCTTCGAGCGGGTCGAAGTGGCGAACGTCGCGCCGACGGTGGCGCTCGCCAGCGACTCTCCGCAAAACGAGGGCGGCTCGACGCTGCTGACCGTCAACGTCTTCGATCCGGGCGACGACACCCTGACCTTCTCCTGGGACCTGGACGGAGACGGGATCACCGAGGTGTCCGGCGAACCCGAGTTCGAGCGGGTCTTGCCCGCGCTGGACAACGGAGCGACCGTGGTCACGCTCATCGTTCGGGACGAAGACGGCGGTGAGAGCCAGGCGCAGACCCGCGTGGTCGTTCGCAACGTGCCCCCGACGATCCCCGAGATCGCGATTGCGCTCACGGCGACGGAGGGCGAGCCCTTCAACTACGTCGTGCCGGCCGAGGATCCGGCGGGACCCGCCGATCCGCTGACCTTCCAGCTCCTCGACCCGCCCGCCGGTGTCGAGATCGACCCCGTCATCGGGCTCGTGCTCTGGGTGCCGAACTACGAGAACTACCTCGCGTCGCCGGTGCGACTGCGGGTGCAGGTCGACGACGGTGACGGCGGACTCGACAACCACGAATTCTCCGTGGACGTGTACCCCCGCGACGTGGACCAGGACAACCTGCCGGACACGTGGGAGTCCGCTCAGTGTGAAGACGGCACGCCGTGCCTCGACGCCGACGCCGACGACGACGGCGACGGGCTCTCGAACCTTCAGGAGTTCGAGCGCGGCACCGACCCGAACGACTACGACGGGCCGCCCGAGCCGGCGCCCGTCGCGCCCGCGGACGGGCAGAACCTGATGGTCGCGATCCCCGCGCTCGAGATCGATCCGAACGACGGCGAGACGCCCAATCCAGACCTGAGCTTCGAGTTCGTGATCTACAACGACCTCGAGGCGACCCAGGTGACCCTCTCCAGCGGGGTCGTGCCGCGCGGTGAGGGCGAGACGGTGGTCTGGTCCCCGCCTCAGGGTGTGCTCTTCGAGGACCAGACCTACTGGTGGCATGCGCGCGCGATTCTCGGGGACACCCGGAGCCCTTGGACCCCCATCTGGGAGTTCACCATCAACGAGACCAACGTGCCCCCTGAGACCCCGCGGCTCCGTTCGCCGTCGGACGGGAGCACGCTCATGGTCGCGAACCCCGTTCTGGAGTGTGAGCCCGTCATCGACGCCGACGGGGACGAGGTCGTCTACCGGTTCCGCATCTACCGGCGCACGGGCGAGATCTTCTCGAACGGCGAGGGCGCGATCGGCGAGGACGGCTTCGTTCGTTTTGTCATCCGTGAAAGCCTCGCCGAGGACGCGACGTTCCTGTGGGACGTGGTCGCGGTCGACCGCCCCCGCAACGAGCTCTCCGAGCCCAGCGAACGCTGGAGCTTCACCGTCAACGGGATGAACGCGGCGCCGACGGCGCCCACGTTCCTCGAGCCGTCCGTGGGTGGGCTGCTCGCCGCCAACACACCGACGCTGCGGGTCGGCGGCTCGACCGACCCGGACGGGCCGACGCTGTCGTACTTCGTGCGTGTGCGGAACGTCGACGCGTCGAGCGGCATGGTGGTTGGAGACCCCGTCGTCTCGAGCGACGCGCTGACCCCGGACGAAGCGGGCGAGGCCACGTGGACCCCCACGCTCGCCCTGTCGGAGAATGAAAACTACGCCTTCGAGGCCTGGGCGAACGACGGCCTCGTCGACTCCCCCATCACGACGCTCTCGGTCTTTGTCTCGGGCGAGGACGAGCCTCCCCCGGCCCCCCGCCTCAGCGCCCCGGGCGATGGTGCGGTCGTGGTCCAGGAAGAGGGCAACATCGTCTACCTGACCTGGGACGCCGTCTTGGACCCCGAGGGCGCCAACGTGCGGTACATCGTGCGGCTCTGCGACGTGGACGGCGACTGCGCCGAGCTCGAGCCCGTGCCCGATGTGGCTCGAACGCTCACGGACACTCTCCAGGGCACCACCTACTCGTGGAAGGTCAAGGCCGTCGACGAGACCGGGAATGAGGGCCCCTACAGCGACGAGTGGAGTTTCACCGTCGCGAACTCGGGGGGCTCGACCCCGGCCGCCGGTTGTGGGTGTCGAACGCATGGCAACACCCCGACACCCGGGTGGCTGATCGCGGGGCTTGCCGCTTTGGTCTTGCGTCGCCGACGGAGCCTGAGACACTGACGGCCCCATGCCCACAGCCCTTCTCAGTGTCCGAGGACTCAAGAAACGCTTCCCGATCCGACGGGGTCTCTTCCCGCGCGTCGTGGGGCATGTACAGGCGGTCGACTCCATCGACCTCGACGTCGCGCCCGGCGAGGCGCTGGGGCTCGTCGGAGAGAGCGGCTGCGGCAAGACCACCGCGGGCCGCTGCCTGCTGCGCCTGATCGAGCCCACCGCCGGCGAGATTCACTTCGACGGCAAGCCCATACACGGCCTTGACCGCGCCGGCCTGCGGCCCTACCGCCGCGAGATGCAGATCGTCTTCCAGGATCCGTTCTCGAGTCTCAACCCTCGACACACCATCTTCGAGACGCTCGCCGAGCCGCTTCGCCTGCACGGGCTCGCCCGGACCGAGGACGAATGCCGGACGCAGTCACGCACGCTCATGGAGCGGGTGGGGCTCAACCCGGACTACCTGAATCGGTATCCGCACGAGTTCAGCGGCGGCCAGCGACAGCGTATCGGCATCGCGCGCGCCCTCGCGCCGCGGCCGCGATTCATCGTCTGCGACGAACCGGTCTCGGCGCTCGATGTGTCTGTCCAGGCGCAAATCCTGAATCTTCTCAAGGACCTGAAGCAGGACCTCGGTCTGAGCTACCTCTTCGTGGCTCACGACCTCGGCGTCGTAAGACATCTGTGTGATCGGGTCGCGGTCATGTATCTGGGTCGAATCGTCGAGGTCGGCACGGCCGAGGACCTCTTCAAGAACCCGCAGCACCCGTACACGCGTGCGCTGCTCTCGGCGGTGCCTTCGCCGGATCCGCGACGGCACAGGGAGCGGATTCTGCTCAAGGGAGACGTGCCGACCCCGATCAACCCCCCGAGCGGTTGCCATTTCCACACCCGGTGTCCGTACGCCGTGCCCGCGTGTGCCGAAACGGTGCCTTTGTTGCGAGATGTCGGGAACGGTCACAATGTGGCCTGCGAACGGCTGGAAGAGATCCAGGGAGCTCGATGAGCAAAAGAATCGCCCTCGTTGCCGATGCCGACGACCGCGCCTCGGGAGAACTCTCGAGGATTCTCGACGCGCTCGGGATGGCGGCACAGGTGACCCGGACCTCCAACGAGGTCTTGGCGCGCGTCGAGAAGGGCGTAGACGTCGTTTTTCTGGACCTGAAGTCACCTGAGCTTCGGGGCGGCCAGTTGCTGGGGGAGCTTCGAGAACGGTTTGCGTCGACGCCGGTCGTCGTCGTGACCGCCGATGGAAGAAAAGAGGACGTCGTTTTCGCGCTGCGTTACGGCTGCATGGACTGGATCGACAAGCCCGCAGACCGGACGGCCGTGGCCGATGCGCTGAAGCGGATCGCCCGAGAGACGCGCCGCAACGCGACCACGGCCGCCTCTCAGACCGGCAACAGCCAACTTCGGGGCATCATCAAGGAGATCATCGGGCGCATCAAAGACGGCACGATCGCGCTGCCCGAGATGCCCAAGGTGCTCGACGAACTCCAGCGTGTCATGTCGAACCTGAACGTCTCTCCGGAAGATGTGTTGCGCGTCCTGGAGAAGGACCCCGCGATCGCCGCCAAGATCCTCGCCACGGCGAATACCGCGACCTACGGTGGGCGTGGGCGCATCACAGACCTGAAGAGCGCCGTGACGCGTCTCGGCAACCGCACGATCGCGAGCATCGCCCAAACCGCCGCGCTGCGCGGCATGTTCAGCTTCCGACTGCCGGCCTTCAAACAGGTCTTCAGCAAGATGTGGACCTCGCACACGGTCTCCGCGTACCTGGCACGCGAGATCGCGGTCGAGGTGAAGGACCCCGATCCGGAAGAGGTCTATCTCGTCTCGCTGCTCCACAACTCGGGCGAGCAGTTCCTCTTGCGGGTCTTCGCGGAGATCTTCCAGCGACAGAGCGGGCAGGTCTTGTCGATGGAAGAGGTCCTCGGCGCCATCCGGGAGACCCACACCGTCTTCGGGGCGGGTCTGTTGAAGAAGTGGAACATGGGGGCGATGTGTGAGCTCGCGGCACGGAAACACCACGACGAGAAGTATGAGCAGGCCGAGATCGACGCGCGAAGCCGTCGGGTGCTGCACATGCTCAACGTCGCGGACCGGGTCGTCGAGGACCGCGGCATGAACGTCTACGGGGACCTCAGCCCGGGTCCGGACCTGTCGACGAGCTACGAAATCCTCGGGATCCCGAGCGATCGACGGCCCCACTTCGCGAACCGGATCGAGGAGATCCGCGCGGACATGGCGCAGGCGCTGGGCTGATTTCGCCCGTCGGGCCGCCGCGCACGGTCAATCCGTCTGCACGGCCTTGCGACCCGCGCCGCGCCGCACGGGCGCCCCGTCCACCTGCCAGGCATGCAGGGACTTGAGCGCGGGTCCCGTCAGTCCGGCGGCCGTCAGGGCGGACAGCGGCACGACGCGATGCGCCGCGTAACCGCCTCCGGTCGGCTCACCTTCACCCCGCCAGGTGCGGACCGTCCACTTGCGATGGGTGAAGGTGTGTTCGATGGTCCGATACTCGCTCGACGCATCGACACGCAGGCCCAGGGCCCCCAGCGCCTCGGGCCCGGCGGCCTCGCACGTGGGCAGCTCCCAGAGCCCGCCCAAAAGACCGTCGGGCGCGCGCTGGGAAAGCCACACGCCCGGGCCGTCCTCGGTGCGAACACTCACGAGCGCCGAGACCAGCGCGTGGCGCGACTGGGCCGCCCGGGCCGCCGGCCTCGGCAGGGTCTCTTCGAGGCCGGCTCGGCGCGCTTCACACACGGAGACCAGCGGGCAAAGTAGGCAATCGGGTCGGCGCGGCAGGCAAACCGTTGCGCCGAGCTCCATCAACGCCTGGTTGTGCAGGCCCGGCGCAGTTTCAGACAAGAGCTGCGTGGCGAGGTCCCACAGGCGCTTCTGCGTCGCCGTCGCACGTGGATCGGCGTCGAGGGCGACGAGCCGCGAGAGCACACGGGTGACGTTCCCGTCGAGCACCGGCAGCGGGCGATCGAAGGCGATGGAGAGGACGGCCCCCAGGGTGTAACGGCCGACCCCAGGCAGCGCCGCGAAGGCCTCGGGCGCGTCGGGCACGACCCCCGCGTGACGCTCCACGAGCGCGACGGCGGCGGCGTGCAGGTGGCGCGCGCGGGCGTAGTACCCCAGGCCCGCCCACAGCCCGAGGAGGTCCTCGAGCGGGGCCGCGGCGAGCGCCGCCGGCGTGGGGAAGCGCTCGAGGAACTTGTGCCAGTAGGGCACCACGGATTCGGCGCGGGTCTGCTGAAGCATCACCTCGGAGACCCAGATGGCCCACGGATCGCGTGTGCGACGCCAGGGGAGGTCGCGGTGGCCATGGGTGTACCAGGCCGAAAGCGCGGCGCGCACCATCGCCCCGTGGCTTGGGGTCAACGCCGCGGCTCCCCCGGACGGAGGACGCTGGCGCCGCACCCCGGGCACACGGTGGCGCTCCGTGCCAGCGGCGCTCGACAGAGACGGTCTCCGCAGTCCCACGAGAGCACCCGCCGCTGCCAGAGGTGACCCGCCGTGAGGCCGAGGCCCGCGCACAACAGCGGCAGCACATTGTCCCAGGGCATGAACCGCTGGGCCACGGAGCCGACGACGAAGCCGGCGGCCGTGCCGATGACCAGCGGCGTGTTGCCCGCGGGGCGCAGCCGCGCCGTGGACGTTCGCCCCTCGTTCCAGTGCAAGCGCAGGTCGATGCCATGGAGACCCGCGCGGTCGACGAACACCCGCAGAAAGCCCATCCGCCCGCGCTGGGACAGCCAGTAGTCGAGCACGTGTCCCAGGAAGACCGGGAACGCGAGGCCGCTCTTCTGGACGATCCGCGCGAGCACCTCCGTCGGGAGCTCGGCCTCGAGCATATGCTGGACGAGGTGCAGGGCGTCTGCGGTGACGGGGTCCCGCACCTCGACCCCGCCGTTGGAGAGCACACGCGGCGGTGCCCTGCGCAACGCGGGCAGTGAGGTCTCGAGCGTTCCCGCCAGCCTCTCGACGGCGCCGTGTCCGAGCACGACGGGTGCATTGAGCGGCGCCGTCATCGGGGGCATTCTCCGGGCGTGGTCAGAGACATCCAGGCGCATCACGGCGCGACGCCCGCGAAGCCGCACGTGGGATACTGCACGAACGTGCACCCGGGCGAGGGCCTGGAGGCCATCGAGCGGGTCCTCGCCGAGGACGTCGCGCGGGTGCACCGGGCCTTCGCGCCGGACCGACCCTTCGGGCTCGGGTTGAGGCTCGGCCATGAGGCCGCGACGCGCCTGTGGAGCGCGCCCGCGGAGCTCGAGCGCTTTCGCGGCCTGCTCGAGTCCCTGGACATGTACGTCTTCACGGTCAACGCCTTTCCTTACGGAGACTTCGCGGCGGCGACCGTCAAGGCCGAGGTATATCGGCCGGACTGGCTGACCGGGGCGCGGCAGGACTATACGATGCGGGTCGCGGAGGTCGCGTCTCGGCTGCCCGGACCCGACCACCGAACCATCAGCACGGTGGCGGGGGGCTACAAGGCCTCCACGGACGATTCTGGCAACCGGGCCCTCATGGCCGAGCGGCTCCTCGACACGGCGGTCGCGCTCGCACGCCTCGCCGACCGGACGGGCGTACACGTTCGCCTCTGCCTGGAGCCAGAGCCGTTCACGACGCTCGAGACCACCGAGGAGGCCTGCGACTTCTTCGAGCGGCACCTCTTCGCCGACCACAAACGCGCCGGAGAGGCCCGCGCGCACCTGGGCCTCTGCTGGGATGCGTGCCACCAGGCCGTGGTCTTCGAGGCACCCTCGGCGATCCTCGCGCGGCTGGATGCGGCGGGCGTGACCATCGGGAAGGTGCAGGTCTCGAGCGCGCTCGAGGTCACGCGCCCAGCGGACCCGGACGCCCGCGCCGCACTCCTGGCGTTCGCGGAGCCGCGGTATCTGCACCAGACCTTCGCGCGTACGCCCAGCGGGCGGATTCTGCGTGCCCTGGACCTCCCCGCGGTGCCCGCCGACGCCCCCGAGTGGGTGACGGCGGAGGCCTGGCGGTGTCACTTTCACGTGCCGATCGATTGGGCCGGAGACGCTCGGCTCGGCACGACGCGGGCCCACTGGGTCGAGGTCGTAGAGCGGCTGAGCGCCCGTGCGCCGCACTTCGAGGTCGAGACCTACACCTGGGGTGTGCTCCCGCAAGCACGCCTGGACACCCTGGCCGCGGAGGGTCTGGTGCCGGGGATCGTCGGAGAGCTCCGCGCGCTCACGGGCGTGCTCGACGAGGCGGCGCGATGAGACAAACACGGGTCGGCGCCGTCTTCGTCGTCGTGGCGTTGGGTGTGGCGGCGGTCGCGTTCTTCGGTCTCCACCGCGGGCTCGGCCCGCCCGGCGAGACCCAGAAGCCTCCAGCGCGCGTGGGTGAGTTCGCGCCCCAGGCCGTGACCGCGCTCTGGGCGCGCGCAGGGCACCTCTGGGTCGGAGATGCCTCGGGCCGAGTGGTCGCCGTGGACCCCAGCTCCGGCGCCCTCAGCGGTGGCTTCGTGGCGCACGCAGGCCCTGTGCGTCGAATCTTCGGCCCTGAGCCCGGTCGGCTCGTCACCATCGGCGGCGACGGCTCCGTGGGCCTCTTCAGCGAGGACGGCGCCCCCCTCGACCGGAAGCGGCTGCCTGAGGCGCGCCTGAACGACGCGGCCGTGCGACCGGGCGGCACGTTCGTCGGTGCGGACCAGGGCATCGTCGCGAAGCTGGCCGACGACGGCACGGGGTGGACCAGGCTGGGGCTCAACGGGAAGGCCACGTTCGCCGTTTCCCTGTCCCCGGACGGCGCGTACCTCGCGAGCGCCGGCGCCGACGGATGGATTCGGCTGCTCACGGCCGCGACCGGTGAGGTCGACCACGACTTCGACGCCAAGGTCCCGTGGGTCACGCAGCTGCGTTGGCAACCCGACGGACTCTGGTCCTTCGGCAGTGACGGCCTCTTCACGCAGTGGGCGGTCACCGCCGAGTCGCACAGTCACCTGCGGACCATCGCCGGTCACGCCGGGCCCATCGTCGCCGTCGATCTGGACGCCGACTCGATTCTCACGGGGAGCGAGGACGGCACCGCGCGACTCTGGGGCCGGGTCGACGGCAAAGCGGGCGCGCTCTTCGAGGCGGGCGCGCCCGTCCGGGCGGTTGCGCTGGACCGCGTGGCGGTCTACATCGGCACCGCCGACGGTCGGCTGCGTCGGTTCGCCCGCGAGACAGGCACTCTCGAACGCGACTACGTGCTCAACGAGAAGGGCAGGCAACCATGAACAGACCCGGCACCCTCGAACGCATGATCCTCGCGCCGGACGCGGCCATCGACGACATCGCGGCCTGGCTCGACGGCCTCGCCCCGCTCGTGCGCATCGAGGAGACACGCGCGCTCGGACCGGCTCCGCAGGCCGTCCTTTGGCGCCTCACGGCCGGCCGGACCTACGGCCTGGACGATCTCGTGCCGCCGGACTACGGCCCACTCGAGCCGGTGCGGCACTTCGGTCGAAACACGCTGCCCGTCTTCCGCCTCTTCGAGAAGCGATTCTGCCGACCGTCCATCGCGACCGCCGAGCCGGTGCTGTGGGGCTACAACGAGGGGGCGACCCGTCCGCTCATCGGGCCGGGATACTTCGTGACCCGCCTGACCCCCTCCGATCCGCGCGGCGGCAGCGTCGTAGACTACTGGCAGGTGCCTCCGGAGAGGCCGACGTCGTGGCCGGACGTCCGCGACAACACCTCGGGCTTGCAGCGCTTCGTGTACGCCCGCATGGACGACTTCCTGCGCAAGGTCAGCGCGCACGTGTCCATCGGTCGCGCCTGGCGCAATCACAAGGTCACCGACAACTACTTCGTGCTCTGCCGCGAGGGCTGAGCGCTGCGCGCCTACTGGGCGCCCGGCTTGCGGCCGCTGGGATCCGGCCTGGGCCCCAGGGACCAGTCGTCGAGGAGCACGGCCTCGACCGGGCCCGATCGAATCACGTTGCGGAATCGGTCGAGCACGTCGCGGGCGAATCGATCGCGCCCGGCCTCGCCCTCGGCGCCCTCCGCCGCGCGGTGCGTCCCGAGGAAGTAGACCATCCGCAGGAGCTCCTCGCGTCGAAGCCGCGTCTCCCGCTGCGCCGCCGGCGTGCCTACGACCACGCGGATGCGGGTGCGAATCACCCGATTCTCGGGGTCGGTCTTGAGGTACAGCGTGTGCGCGCCCAGGTCGACCTCGAACGGACCCTTGGGCGAGTCGACGGCGGCGTCCAACCGACCCTCCGTGGCGGCCAGCGTCGGCGGCTCTTCGGGGGCGTCCGTGGCGGGCTGAACCGGACGACGGGCCGCCGTGGGTGCGTTCGAAGGGGCCTCTGGAGCGTCCGGGAGAGACTCGGGGCCCACCGGACGTGTCGGGGCGCCGCCGAACAGGAAGTACGCGAGGGCCACGAGCGCGAGCGCCACCACCCCCACGAGCACGTTCCGCGTCATCGTCGCTCCTCGCCCGCCGAAACGCCGACGACCCGCGCACCCGGCGCGACGGAGGTCGTGATGAACGCATTGCCGCCCACCACCGCGCCTCGTCCGATGACCGTCTCGCCTCCGAGCACGGTCGCGCCTGCGTAGACCACCACGTCGTCCTCCAGAGTGGGGTGTCGCTTTGTCCCCGCCAATCGACGGTGGACCGACAGGGCCCCAAGTGTCACACCCTGATAGATCTTTACGTTGTCCCCGATGTTCGACGTCTCCCCGATCACCACCCCCGTGCCGTGGTCGATGAAGAATCGGCGACCCACGACCGCACCGGGGTGGAGGTCGATGCCGGTGCGTTCATGCGAGTGCTCGGCGATGGCCCGCGGCACGAAGGGCACGCCCTCGAGGTGCAGCGTGTGGGCGACCCGGTGCGCGGTGATCGCTTGGAAGCCCGGGTACGTGAGGATGATCTCCTCGAGGCTCCGGGCCGCGGGGTCGCCGTCCAGCGCCGCCCGCGCGTCGTCGAGCAAGTGGTCCCGCAAGGCGGGGATCGCCTGGAGGAATCGAAACGAGACCTCACGGGCGCGGGTCCGCGTCTCGTCGGCGCTCACCTGGGGCGACTCGTGCGCGAAGGCGAGGCGCAGCAGGCGGGCCAGCGCGCCGTGCAGCTCACACAACCAGGTCCCGACGTGGTACCGCCGACCCGCCGCAGGCAGCTCTACGTCCACGTAGAAGCCCGGAAAGAGGATTCGCCGGGTGCGCTCGACGAAGTCCGCGATGGCTTCACGGCTGGGCAGCGGGTTGCACAGAGGCGTGTCGCCCCGGTCCCGGTCGTAGCTCTCGAGCAAGGCGTCGACGATGGCGTCGAGGCCGGTCTGGGATCGCGCGTCGGTCATGGCGCGGCAGGTTAGGGGAGCCCGCCCGCATGCGGCAAGCAAGAGCGCGCTTCGCCGGCGTTGCGTCGAGGGCGTTCCGCGGGAAAGATGCGCGTCCATGTATCGCGGTTGGCGCATTGCGGTCGTCGTGCCCGCCTTCAACGAGGCGCGCCTGCTCCCGCGCACGTTGGAGACGCTGCCCCGCTTCGTGGACGACGTCATCGTCGTCGACGACGCGAGCTCGGACCGCACCCTGGCCTCGGCGCGTCGGGCGGGGCCGTGGCGACTCGAGGTCATCCGCCACGCCTACAATCAGGGCGTCGGTGGGGCCATCGTGACAGGCTACAGGCGGGCCTTGACCCTGGGCGCGCAGGCCGCGGTCGTCGTGGGCGCGGACGCTCAAATGGACCCGGCCGAGATGCCCGCGTTGCTCGACGCCCTCGTCGACGGCCAGGCCGGCTACGCCAAGGGCGATCGCCTTGGGCACCCGGAGCTCTGGCGCCGCATGCCGTGGGTGCGGGTCGTCGGCAACCTCGCCCTCTCGCGACTGACGGCGCTGACCACCGGCCTCGGCCACGTGCGTGACTCCCAGTGCGGTTACACGGCCATCACGACGGAGGCGTTGCGGGCGTTGCCCCTCGAGCACGTGTACCGGCGCTATGGCTTTCCCAACGACCTGCTCTCCCACCTCGCGCTGGCGGGGGTGCCGGTGGTCGACCGACCCGTCACACCCATCTACGCCACGGAGACCTCGGGCATTCGACTGCCTCGCGTCGTGCCGGCGCTCCTGTGGCTCTTGGGGCGGGCGCTGGCGCGCAGGTTGGGCGCGCGGTGGGCTGTCCCGGGCACGTCGAGCGGTGCGTCTGGACGCGTGGGCGCGCTCGTTCGGCGGACATGACGGCCGCGCGGATCCGGTTCTTCACGAGCGCGTATCCCAAGGACGCCGACGACCCCGCCGGACGCTTCATCCTCGAGATGGCGGTCGCGCTCTCTTCGCTGGGGCATGGGGTGCACGTCGAGAGCGCTTCCGGCCGATGCGCGACCCCTGGTGTGTGTGTATCGGGTTTCGGCAACGGGAACGCTCTGTACGCGCCCCAGGGCGGCGGCGCCGCGGAGCAGCTCGCCCGAGGCGGCGCGCGGCGCTGGCTTGCGGCGGCCGCGGTGCAAGGCGCGGCGCTCGCCCGGGGGCTCGCCACGCGAGGCCAGCACACCGTCAGCGTGGGGCACTGGCTCGTGCCCAGCGGGCCCGCCGCGGTCGTGGGCGGGGGCCGTGTCGTCCTCTACACCCACGGGAGTGATCTTGCGCTCCTCGAGCGCCTCCCCGGCGGTCGCGCGCTCGCTCGCGGCCTCGATCGCTCCGCGCACGCGCTCGTGGCGGTCAGTGCGGACCTCGAGGCGCGCTGGCGGGCGCTGCTCGGCGGCCCTGGCCGGGCCGAGGTGCACGTCGCGCCCATGGGGGTCTCTCCCCCGCGCCCCGACGCGGAGGCGCTCGAGCGTCGGCTGGACGCGCCCCTGCGGCGTCATGTCGTGGTCACGGTAGGTCGCCTGGTTCGGCAGAAGGGCCTCGACGTGCTCGTGCGCGCCCTCGAAGGACGCACCGACGTGACCTGGCTCGCGGCCGGTGAAGGGCCCGAGCGGCAGGCCCTCGCGGCGCAGGCCGGGCGCCTCGGGGTCGACCTGCGTTTGCTCGGGGCGCTGGGGCCGGGCGCTCGAGACGCACTGCTGGTCCGGGGGACGGTCTTTGTCCTCCCGAGTCGAGGTGTGGACGGTCGGGCCGAGGGCGCGCCGGTCTCGCTCCGAGAGGCGCTGGTGGCCGGTCGTGTGTGCATCGCGAGCCGTGTCGGGGGTGTGCCGGAACAGGCGGCCGCGCCGGCGCTCGTCTGTGTGCCGCCGGAGTCCCCAGAGGCCCTCCGTGCGGCGCTCGACGCGGTCCTGGACGATGCGTCCGCGCGGGCCTTGGCCGAGCGCGCCGCACGCGAAGAGGGCCGAGCGCTGCTCTGGTCCCAGGTCATCGAACGACACGCGCGCCTCGTCCTTGGCTCCTAGCAGGACGCTGAAAAAGTCCGTCCATGGACTTTTTCAGCCCCGCTCCGCCG
>JBMOFP010000006.1:0-63167 GCA_049318805.1 Bradymonadia bacterium | reverse complement strand
GCGGCGGCAGGTTCCCCACCTGCGCCCGCGGTGGCGGAGGGGGCGGCGCGGGCGGCGGACCCGGGGGCATGGGCGGCTTCGGCATGCCGGCCGTCGTTTGCGCGATGGGGCTCGGCGTCGGGACCGGCGCGACGCTCACGGCGCGCATGGAGCCGGTCGAGGCGTTCAACGAGGCGGCGCCCTCACGGGTCGCGACGAAGCTGTGCAAGCACTTCGGACACTTGATGTGCAAGCCGTCCGGCGGGATCTTGCTGTCGTTGATGTTGTAGTCCGCGCCGCACTTCGGACAGATGATCTTCATCGCGCTCTCGTCCCCCACGCGGCCGCACTGCGCGGTCGAATCCGCGGCATCCTAACACCGGCTCGAAGGCCCCGCAAAAGTGCCGCAGCCCGGCACGGCGCGCTCACTTGCGCGTCTTCTTCTTGGCCTCGATCGCGGGGGTTGTCTCCGTCGACGCCGCCTCGGGGAAGGGCCCCCACTCACCGGGCCCTCGAGGGCCATAGGCGCGGGCCTCGAGCGGCTCCAGCTCGCGGTGGGCGCAGAGCTGGCGAAAGAGCGTGAACGCCGCGGCGTCGGTGTGGACGGGCCCCACCTCGAGGAGAATGTGCGGGTGCTCGGGGGTCGAGAGCCACGCCTGCAAGAGCCGCTCGTCGCCCGGCGAGTCGACGATGCGTGCGTCGCACTCGACGACGACCCCTCGGCCCCGGACCCGGAATCGAAAGCGGCGCACGGTGTGTTCCATGCCCGTCAGTTCGCACATCGCGCCTTCGGAGACAACGGCGCGCGTGCGCCGCCCGGAAAACCGGGCACGCCGAGCACTTTTCGGCTACGTAACCCTCGCATGGCCAAACGTAAGCCCAGACGAACGCTCGGCGCGCGGCTCTTGCGCCTGGGTCTGGCGCTGGGCCTCCTGGGTGGACTTCTGGGCCTCGGCACGTTCGGCGCCGGTTACTGGTGGTTCTCGCGGGACCTCCCGACCTTCGAGCGCCTCGAAGACTGGAACCCGCCGCAGGTCACCCGGCTCTACGACATGCACGGGACCCCGTTCGCCGAGTTCTTCGTGGAGCGCCGCACCGTGGTGCCTCGCGATCGGATCCCCGACGTGCTGGTCCAGGCCGTGCTCTCGGCCGAGGACAAGGACTTCTACAAACACGAGGGGCACGACTACAGCGGCATGCTGCGCGCGCTGTGGAACAGCGTGAAGGCGGGGCACGTGCGCGGGGGCGGGAGCACCATCACGCAACAGACCGTGAAGAACCTGATCCTCTCGCCGGAGCGCTCGTTCCAGCGCAAGGCCCGCGAGCTCATCCTGGCGCGCCGACTGGAAGAGCAGCTCACGAAGGACGAGATCCTGACCCTGTACATGAACGCGGTCTACTTCGGGCACGGCCGCTACGGGGTCCAGGAGGCCGCACGGTTCTACTACGCCAAGGACGTGGAGCACCTGGCGCTCCACGAGGCCGCGATGCTCGCGGGCGTAATTCAGTCGCCGGAACGCCTCTCGCCCCGCAAGCACCCCGAGCGCGCCCGAGACCGCCGCAACTGGGTCCTGGGTGCCATGGGAGAGAATGGCTTCGTCCCGAAGGACGCCGTCGCGCGCGCCCGGGCGATGCCCATCGAGCCGCCCCCCGCCCCCCCCGACTCACTGCCCGAGGGCGCGTTTTTCGCCGAGGAGGTGAAGCGACGCGCCGTCCAGGCGTTGGGGGAGAAGACCGTCTTCGAGGCGGGGCTCGAGATCGAGACGACCCTGGACCTCGAGGCGCAACGGGAGGCGATCGCGGCCCTGCACGCCGGGCTCCGCGCCCTCGACGGGCGGCAGGGCTTCGGTCGGAAGCCGCGCAAAGCCGCGGACCTCGCCGCTTGGGTGGAAAAGCGCAAGCAGAAGCTCGGCGGCAAGCCCCCTGAGCCCGGTCGCATCGTGCCGGCGCGGGTGACGTCCATGGACGCGACCTCCGTGATTCTGAACCTGGGGGTGGGCGAGGCCGAGGTGCCGATCGCCCACCTCGACCGGTACCGTTTCCACCCTGAGCCCGCGAAGGGTGCGCCCGCGCCGGAGGGTCCGCCGCCCCTGCCCGACTGGAAGCCGGGCGACCTGCTGGACGTGGCCGTGCGCGCGGACGGCCCGCGTTTTCCAGAGCGGATGCAAGTCGCGCTCGCCTTCGCACCCCAGGGCGCGTTCGTGGTCGTGGAGCCGGAGACCCGCGCCGTCCGGGTCCTCGTGGGCAGTGAGCGCTTCGACGCCTACCCGTTCAACCGCGCAACCCAAGCGAAGCGCCAGCCGGGGAGCACGTTCAAGCCCTTCGTGTACGGCGCCGCGCTGGCGTCCCGGAAGTACACGGCCAGCTCCATCGTGCTCGACTCACCCGAGACCTTCCCGCTCGGACGCGACAAGGTCTGGCGACCCGAGAACTACACGGGCAAATACGAAGGCCCGCTCCCGCTGCGTCGCGCGTTGGCGCGGTCGCTGAATACGGTCGCCATCAAGCTGATTCACGACCTGGGGGTGCCCGCCGTGCGCACCTTCGCCCAGCAGGCGGGCATCGAGAACCCCTACGTCGACAACCTGACGCTGGCCCTGGGCTCGAGCGAGGTCACGCCCCTCGAGCTCGCGAACGCCTACGCGACCCTGGTCGACAGAGGCCGATTCGCGCCCCCGCGGTGGATCACCCGCGTGGACGGACCGGGGGGCCAGCCGTGGCCGGCGGCGGCGGCCCTCGCGGCGGCGCCGACCTTCGAGGAACGCCTCGACCCCGCGGTCGCCTGGCTTCTCCGTGACCTCATGCGGGCGGTGGTCACCGAGGGCACGGGTGCGGCGCTCAAGGACGTTCCCCGCCCGCTGGTCGGCAAGACCGGGACCACGAACGACGCCCGGGACGCGTGGTTCGTCGGTCTGCTGCCCGAGGCGGCCATCGTCGCGTGGGTGGGCTTCGACGACAATCGAACTCTCGGTCGGAAGGAAACGGGCGGACACGCGGTCGTGCCCGTGGTCGAGCAGTGGATTCGAGCCCACGCGCTCGAGGGCCCGGAGTGGCCCCTGGCGCCGGCGGGCATCGTGACCCGGCGCGTGGACCCCGCGAGCGGTTTGCTCATGCCCGAGGACGTGCTCGAGGGCGGCCTGGAGGTGCACTACCTCGCGGGGACTGAGCCGGTCCAGGTCACCACGGCGCCCGGTGAGCTCGGCGCCCACGACTTCCTGCAGGCGGATCCCAACACGCCCGAGGTGCCGTCCGATCTGGCGCCGCTCGCCCCGGCCGCGGTGCCGACCTTCGCGCCCGGCGAGGGGCCGGACGCCGGCGCCGACGCCGAAGGACGCTCCCTGCCCCAGTCCGACGCCGGCGCGGGGGACCCACCCACCGCGCCGCCGCCGCGCGCCCCCGACGAAGAGGATCGTCCGCCCGAATGAGCGCGTTGTCCTCGGTGTTCCGGCGCAAGTCCGTGCGCATCGCGGCCGCCATCGCCGTCTCCGTGGGCCTGCTGGTGCTCGTGCTGGGCCGGCTCGACGCGGTCGAGGCGTTGTCCCACGCGCGGACCTTCGATCCCCTCTGGCTCGCCGTGGCCGCAGTGTGCTCGTTGAGCACGCTCATTCTACGGGCCCAACGCTTTCACGCGCTGGCCGAGAAGGCGACCTTCGACGTCGTGCTGTGCGCCGTCGCCGTGCAGAACTTCCTCGTCCGGGTGACCCCCCTGCGTGCCGGGGAGATGGGTCTGCCGCTCGTGCTCCAGCAGCATGCCGGGGAACCCGCGGTCCGCACGTGGGTGAACCTGCTGCTGGTGCGCCTCCTCGAGCTCTGGATGCTCCTGCTCCTGGGTTTCGGGGCGATGCTCGCGTACCTGGGCCCCGGCGGCGCGTTCCGGCTCGTGGGCACGCTCTCGCTGTTGGTCGGCACGACGGTCCTCGTGCTCGGCTTCCGACGCTGGCTGGGCCTCGCCCTGCGTCTCGCCTTGCGCCTCGGAGCCGCGCTCGGCGCCGCGCCGGGTGGTCGGCTGGTCGGCACGCTGGAGCGCCTCGGCGTGGCGGTTCAAGACACGGAGCGACTGGGGCGCTCGGAGCGTCTTCGGCTCGCGCTCGGCACCGCCGCGGTGGCGGCCTCACAGTTCGCGCTCTACGGCGCGCTGCTGGCGATCTTCGAGGTCCGCCCCGGCCTGCTCGCGGTGCTCGTCGGCGGCACCGCGGCCCAGCTCGCGAGCGCGGTGCCCATCCCCAGCGTGGGAAACGTGGGGCCCCTCGAAGCGGCCTGGGTCGCGGGCTTCACGTGGGTCGGGGTCGACCTCGACGCGGCGGTCGTGACTGCGGTGGGCTGCCAGGTCATCACACTCGCCTTCGCCGCCGTCTTCGCGTCGGGCGCGTGGGTTTATCTCGCCCGACGCGCCCGGGCGCGCCCAGGGGCGACGACGACGGGGCTGACAACGTCGGACATCGGCGGCAACATCGAGGTGCGGCCGACCGCGGCCCGAGAGGTGGAGCGAGATGGGTGACGCACCGAGAGCGGTGGTGGTGATCGGGCTCGGCGCCCACGGCAACGCGGCGGCTGCGCGCGCTCAGGCCATGGGACTCTTGCGGGGCGTGGCCGACGTGGACCCCGCCCCCGTCGAGGCCGTCGCGGACGTGCTGGGGCCGGGCGTCCTCCGCACGCTCGATCCCCTCGAGGCCTTGCGCCTCCAGGGGGTGGATGCCGTCGTGCTCACGAGCCCGGCCGGCACCCACGAAGGCCTCGCCGAGTCCGCGCTGCGCGCCGGACGCAGCGTCTGGCTGCCTGCGCCGCCGCCCATCCCGTCTGCCCGGATCGAGGCCTTGGCGGCCCTCGCCCGGAGCAAGGGCCTGCGCTACGTCGACACCCCGTGGTTGCTCCACGAGCCCGCCGTCGCGCTCTTTCTGGCCGCGCTCGCCGCGTGGCGCGAGGGCGCCCCCACTGTGGTCGAGGCCGAGGTCCGCCTCGCCGCCGCGAGCCCCGAGACGCCCGATCCCTTCTTCCCGCTGCCCGCCGCGGAGACCCTCACGGCGCTCACGCTCATGGGCGCGGTCGGCCCCCCGGAGTCCATCGACGCCTCTGCCGTGCGCACCACGGGCACGCTCGACCACGTCGTCGCGCGGTGGCGGGGCGCGGACGGCGTACGGCGGCACCTGACGGTGTCGCGCCTGCCCGGCCCGTCGTTGCTCACGTTCCGCGCCCACGGGAGCGCCGGCTCTCTCTCGCTCACGCTGCCCCTGGGGCTGCCCTACGGCGTGACGGCCGAAGCGAGCATCGGCTGTGCGGGCGACGGTGTGCCCGTGCCCGAGCCCCACGCCGCCGGTCACGGCTTCGAGCGCGCGCTCGAGGCCTTCTTCGAGGGCGCCGACGTCGAGGCGGGGCGCGCTCAACGCGAGGCCTCGGCCCGCGCGGCCTTCGCCCACCTGCGCGCGCGCGTCGACACCGGGACACCGCGCCCCGGCGGCCCCGTTCTGCATCCGACCGTCGCGCTCGACGGCGACACCTCGGCCATCGAGGTCGGGGAGGGCACACGCGTCTGGCACTTCAGCAAGCTCATCGGACCGTGCAAGATCGGCGCGCGGTGCAGCCTCGGTCAGAACGTCGTCGTCGAACGCCACGTGGTCATCGGGGACAACGTCAAGATCCAGAACAACGTGTCTCTGTACGAGGGCGTAGAGCTCGAGGACGACGTCTTCTGTGGGCCGTCCATGGTCTTCACGAACATCGGGACTCCGCGCAGCGCCTATCCCCGGAAGGGTCAGTACGCGCGCACGCTCGTTCGACGGGGCGCGAGCATCGGGGCGAACGCCACGGTCGTGTGCGGCAACACTCTGGGTCGATGCTGCTTCGTCGGGGCCGCCGCCGTGGTCACGCGGGACGTGCCCGACTACGCGCTCGTTTACGGGAACCCGGCTCGGGTGCAGGGCTTCGCGTGTTGGTGCGGGCTGAAGCTGCCTCTCGGCCACGACCGGGACGGCGAGGAGCAGGCCACGTGCTCGGGCTGCGGGAGAACCTACGGCCGCAAGGGTCACAGCGTGCGCGCCCTCGACGAACGGCCCGACGCGTGAGGTTCGCGGACCGCCTGCGGAAGCTGCGCACCGTGGGGCTGGAGGCCGGTCGGGTCGCGGCCGAGCTCGCGATGCGGCAACCCGAGGTGCGCGTCCGGGTCGAGCGGGCGCAGGCCCAGGTCGAAGAGCTCCGCCGAGAGCTGGAGGCCCGCCTCGCCGAGGCCGAGGCCCAGGCGTACGCATGGATGCGCAAGATGGAAGAGGAGGCCCGACGGTCCCAGCGCCAGCTCGAGCGCCACCGCAGCGCCGACGAGCACTATCGGACGCTCGGGCTCAACCCCGGCGCGGGCCTCGACGACGTGAAGAAGGCCTACCGGCGCCTCATGCGCGACCACCACCCCGACCGCCACGCCCACGACGCCCGCGCGGAGTCCGCGGCCCACGCGCGCGCCCAGCGCATCAACGCCGCCTACGTAGAGCTGACGGCGCTGCTCACGGGGCGCGAGAGCCGCACCGCGTAACGGCGATCAGCCCTCGCCGCCCTCGTTGTCTTTGATCAGCGCCTCGATGCGCAGCCGCGTCTCGGGGGAGAGCTTCGTGAAACGAACGCCCATGCCGGCCTCGGGCGCGGGCGGGCGCACCACCCGCACGACCTCGCCGACGCCCTCGATGACGTCGATGTCGCTGGCGATGACGGTGAACTTCAAGTTCACGCGCGTCCCCACGGGCAGCGGGTGCTTCGACCGGATGAAACACCCGGTGTTGGAGATGTTCGTGGCGTACTCGGCGACGAAGTCGTCGATCGTGGCGAAGTCCAGATTGATCTGCACCCGCAGCGCGCGGCGCCGCTCGTTGGTCATGATGTCGCCCCTACGCCGCTCAACTCGAAGTGCTCCAGGTGGAACTCGGGTCGTGTCTCGACCCGGATGGATCGCGCTAGGCGAGTCTCGAGCTCCTCGAGCATCGCCCGTTCATCGTCGAGCAGGATCCCCGCCACCCGCGGGTGCACTGAAACGCGCACAGAGCCCTCGTCCATGAACGGCGCCTCCCGGACCAACGCCCGGTAGATTTCATAGGCTACGGTGGTTCTGCTCTTCAAGAAGCCCGCGCCGTCGCAGTAGAAACAGGGCTCGGAGTGGGCGCGCAAGAGCGACTCGCGCACCCGCTTTCGGGTCATCTCGACCAGGCCGAGCTCGCTGATCTTGAGGATGTTCGTCTTGGCCCGATCGCCTTTGAGCGCCTCGGCCAGGGCGGTGTAGACCCGGTCGCGGTTGTGCTCTTTCTCCATGTCGATGAAGTCGATGATGATGATGCCGCCGATGTTGCGCAGCCTGAGCTGGTAGACGATCTCGACGACGGCCTCGAGGTTCGTCTTGAGGATCGTGTCCTCCAGGTTCCGCTTGCCGACGTAACGCCCGGTGTTCACGTCGATGGCGGTCAGCGCCTCGGTCTGGTCGACGATCAGGTACCCGCCGCTCTTCAGCCAGACCTTCCGGCCGAGCGCGCGGTTGATCTCCATCTCGACGCCGAAGGACTCGAAGATGGGCTCGGGGCGTTGGTAGGCCTTCACCCGGTCCGTGAACCGCGGCACAAAACGGCGCATGAAGGTGGTGAGCCGCTCGTGCTCCTCGGGATCGTCGATGTGGATCGACTCGAGGTCGGGCGTGACCATGTCTCGAGCGCTCCGCAGCACGAGGTCCAGGTCCTCGTAGAGGGTGACGGGCGCGGCGCCCGACTCCATTCGACCCAGGATGTCGTTCCAGACCTGGCGCAGGAACTCGAGGTCGGCGCGCAGCTCGTCCGGGGTTCGACCCTCGGCCGCGGTCCGCGCCACGAAGCCGCCGCCGTCGGGCACGAGCTCCTCGAGGATGCCGCGCAATCGGCGGCGCTCGTCGTCGTCCACAATCCGGCGACTCACACCTACATGCTCGACCGTGGGCATGTAGACGAGGTGCCGCCCCGCGATGCTGACGTGGCTGGTCACGCGGGCGCCCTTGGTGCCGAGCGGCTCCTTGGCGACCTGAACGACGATCTCCTGACCTTCGTGCAGCAGACTCTGAATGGGGCGCTGCGCCAGGTCGACCCGCGCATCGCTCAGGGTCGCCGAGCCGGGCGCGGGCGCGTCGCCGGTGGCATGCGCGGCCGACGCCGGATCCGCCACGTCGGCCACGTAAAGGAACGCCGCCCGCTCGAGCCCGATGTCCACGAAGGCCGCCTGCATGCCCGGCAAGACCCGAATCACGCGGCCTTTGTAGATGTTGCCGACGAGGCTCTTGTCCTTGCGGCGCTCGACGTAAACCTCGGCCACCTGCCCGTTCTCGAGGAGGGCGACGCGCACCTCGTGGGGCGTACAGTGGACAACGAGCGCATTGGGCATGGCGCGCATCGTGACGTATGATCCGCCTTCTGCCAAGCCGCACCCGGAGACTGCATCCTTGTCTGGAATCGACGTGCTCGCGCTCATGCGAGACCAGGGGCTCGAACAGGTCGTCGCCCTCAATGACCCCGCCACCGGGCTCTCGGGTTTCATCGTGATCCACGACACCACCCGCGGCCCCGCGATCGGCGGTTGTCGCCTGTCGAGCTACGCGTCGACGGACGACGCGCTGCTCGACGCCGTGCGGCTCGCGGTGGCGATGACCCGGAAGTGTGCCTTGGCCGGTCTCAACGCGGGGGGCGGCAAGGGTGTGCTGATCGACCACGCCGGCATCACGGACCGCACTGCAATGCTGCGGGCGCTGGGGCGCTACGTCGAGAGCCTCGGGGGGCGCTTCTACACCTCGGGTGATCTGGGCCTGCACGCGGCCGACATCGCGCACATGCGCGAGACGAGCCGTTTCGTCGCGGTGCCGGACGAGCGCACGCTCGACCTCGCGGGCGGGGTCGCATCGGGCGTGCTGGGGGGCATGCGGGCGACGTTGGCGGCGGCGGGCCTGGGGCGAGACCTGACGGGTCGGAAGGTCGTCGTGCAGGGGCTCGGCGCCATGGGCGCGCGCATCGCGGCATTGCTGGTGCGCGAGGGCGCGGTCGTCACCGCCGCCGACACCGATCCGGAGACCGCGTCGCGGGTGGCGCAGGCGACGGGCGTGCGGCTGGTCGCGCCGGAGGCCGTTTGGGACGAGGCGGCCGACCTCTTCTGCCCCTGCGCGGAGAGCGGGGTGCTCACCCTCGAGAGCGTCGCACGGCTCCGCGTCCGCGGGGTCGTGGGAGCGGCCAACAACCAGCTCGCGACACCGGAGGTCGACGCGGCGCTGTCGGCGCGGGGCGTGCTCTACGCGCCCGACTACGCGGTCAACAGCGGGGCCATCATCCTCAGCGCCCGCGCGTTCCTGGAGCGCCGGTCCGACCTGCGCGAGACCATCGTCGGGCTGTCGGACCGCGTCGAGGAGACCGTGGGCCGGATCTTCGGCGAGTCGGCGCGCACCGGGCACCCCCCGCAGCAGGTGGCCGACCGACTCGCGGACGACGCCCTCGTTCGCCCGCGCAGCACGGAGCGTCAGTTCTGGCCGCAGCGCTGAGGTCGCCGCCCCACGGGGGACTCCTCCCGTGCGACGCGCCTCCGACGCGGGTCACGAGCCTGTGGGTGCGACTCGAGGCCGACGACGTCGACGGCCTCCGCGCGGGTCACGCCGTCGTCGAGCGCGCGCTCTCGACCTACGGACGCCTGCGTCTCGCGCTCGTCTCCGTCCGGTGGTCCGGAGGTCTGCGCACTGAAGCGGCGGTCCGCGCTCACCTGGACTTCGCGACACGCCTGGGGCCGAAGGTCTCGACCTGGGTGCCGCTCTGCCTGCCCGGCGCCCCGGACGCGGCGCGCCTCGGCGCCTTCGCGAACCCCGAGGACTGCGCGGCGTGTGTCTTCTACCAGGGGCGCGCGTGTCAGGGCTTCGGCGAGGACACGGAGCCCTTCGCGCGCCTCTCGGGGGCCGTGCCGGCGCTGGGGCCCGCCGACGGTGTGCTGCGGGGAGAGCGCGCGGCGGTCTTCGACGGCACGACGCCCACCGCCTACTGGCAGCCCACCCGGAGAGCCATCGCCGCGCTCGGCGCCGCGGCGCGCGCGGCCGGAGGCACACTCTGGGATCTGGGCGGGGGCAACGGCTTCGTGGCCGGACTTCTCGCGCGCGACGAGGGCCTCTCCGTGACGGTCTTCGACCGCGTCGGCGCGTGGCCCGCGTTGCCCGGTGTGGCGCACGTGGCGGGCGACCTGCGGGAGACGTCGCCGGGTCGGGCACCCCCGGGCGCGGTGCTCGTCTCGTGGCCGCCGACCGGGGACGGCTTTCGAGACGTGCTTCGGGCGCTCGCCCCCCGCGTCGTGGCCTTCGCCTACGATGCGGACGGCTTCTGTGGGCGGCGGCGAGGCCACGCAGGCCTCGTGGTGACGGACGGTCGGGCGCAGTGGTTTCGCGCCGCCGCGGACGACTTCGGACCGCTGCGCGGGCGCCCACGGCGCTTCCTGTGCGCCGTGCGTGCCTCGAGAGATGCCTCCGGCGCTCCATCGGGGGGCCGCTTCGAGGTCCGCAGTGACCGGCCCTTCGAGGTGCCCGAGGGCCTGGTGCCCTACCCGTGGGAGTGAGGTCTCGGCTTACTTCGGACGATTGGGGAGCGGCTTCTCGGGGTTGCGGCGGTAGATCGCGAGACCGTGCTTCTCGCCCATGGACACGTAGGCCCCGCTCGACTTCAGCGTGTTGAAGGCCCGCCGGGCGCCGGGGTCCAAAGACCCGGGCTCGACCAGCACAAAGTCGTGACCCCAGCCGTCGGGGAACATCGCCGCCTTCTCGCGGGACGACGCGTGCGCGCCGACCCGCTGGGACGCGGAGATCGAGGCGTCGGGCGGAATCTCGGCGAGTTGGGCGCTCAGGAACGCGTAGCGCTCGGTTTGGCGGCTGTCGAGGGTGCGATTGAGACGGGTGAAGCCCCCCCGAAAGGCATCGCTCGGGAGCAACGCGCCGTACTTCGCCGAGAGTGTGGCCCCGGACACGAACACCCCCACGAGCAGTGCCGGCACGAGGCGGCGGGCGTCCAACGCGAAGAAGCTGACGAGACGCGAGCGGTCGAGCTCCGCGAGGGCCAGCGGCGTGAGCGCGAACGCGATCGGGAAGAGCACCACCGGATACTGAAAGTGCGTGGAGAAGACCGGCGCGCGGCTCGCGAGGAAGAGGAACGCGAAGCCGTAGAGCATCATGACCTTGCCGCGGTGCGCCAGGAACGGCAGGCACAGCAAGGGCCCGAAAAGTTTCAGGAAAAACAGGATCTTCGGCTCCGTGAACACGTGCTTCAGCACGAAGATCGGGTTCGTCAGGAGCGAGGCCAGGAGCGCGCGCAGGCCGCCGCGCCCCTCGGGGATCAGGTCCACGTAGTAGTAGGCGTACCCGTAGGCCTCTTTGCTGTCCTTCATGAAGATGCCGGCGTCGGGCATCACGACGATCTTCACGAAGAGGAAATACGCCAGCGCGAGGCCGATGGTGGCGAGGCCGACGCGCCGCGCACGCCCGGACAGCACCGCATACGCGCCGACGAAGCAGGTGAGGAGCGACAGGTCCTCGCGGGTGAGCAGGAGCAAGACGAGGGCGCCGCCGAAGAGCTTCCACCGGCGGGTTTCGAGGGCGAAGAGCAACCAGAGGACGGTCGGCGCGGCGAGCGTCAGGGAGTGGAAGTCGTAGAGGTTGGCGCCGTGCATCGCCGGGTAGAGCAGGAGCGTGGCGGCGAAGAGCACCGAGAGCCAGGGGCGGCCGAGGTGGTGGCGGCAGAGGAGCCAGGCGGGCACGGCGGCCGTGGCGAGCCAGAACGATTGCACCGCGAGGGCCGTCTCCGAGCCGGGGGCGAACCAATACAGGGGTGCTATCAGGGCGAGGATCGGGTCGACGTGCGCGGAGACGTGAGAGCCCCCGCGGATGAAGCTCGACGCGAGGAGGTCACCGCGGCTCGTGTGCCAAAGGATGTTGTCGTAGAGACCCAGGTCGAAGATCGAGCTGCCCAGGGCGCGGTGCTGGGTCACGGAGAGGAGCGTGAACACGACCCCGTAGGTCATCGCGAGCACGAGCACGAGCAGCAGCGGCCCGTACTTGTGAATCGGCGCGTCGGGGTCGGGGGCGAGGCGGGGTCGCCACGGAAAACGGTACACGATACGCGCGGCCCAGGCCCCGCCGATGATGGGCAGCAGGTGGGCGAGCCAGGGCGCGGTCGTCTCGATCTTCGGGAGGCACAGAGGGGGGATGAGGGGCAGGAGCGCCAGGGGCGCCAGCCAGTCGTTCAGCCGGGTGAGCCGCACGGTGACCGCTTCGGGTCCGAGGCGGCGAGCGGTCCGGACACCGACGACGCCGTAGCCCACGAGGGTCGGCACCGCCAGGCACAAGACCCAGGCCACGAACGCCCAGCGCTCGGCCAGCGGGAGCTTGTTGTCGACGAACATCGGCAGCCGATCGACGTTCATCATGGGCCAGAGCAGGAGTCCGGGGCTCAGCGCGATGAACGCGGCCAGGGCACCCCAGGCGCGCAGGTGATGCGCCGCGGCCGCGAGGGCGTCGGGCGTGCGCGCCACGAGCTGGGCGAGCGCCTGTCGACGTGAGGACCGAGGCGGGTCCGGCGACGGCGCCTCGTCGGGCGCCGGGCTCAGCGCCTCGTCCGGGGGCGGCCGAGAAAGATCGTCCACGGGAAGCAGGTCTCGGTGTGAATCGGTTCGAAGGCGGTCGATGCGAAGCGGACGAAGCCCCCGTGGGTCCAGCGCTGCACGTGCTCAGGGTGATTCCCGAGCTGTTTCAGGTACTTACCGCGCGCGAGATTCGAGAGCTGAAAGAGGGGCTCCCAGGGCACCGTCAAGAGCGCCAGTCCCCCGCAGCGGGCGCGAAGCAGCTCGAGGGCCGGCGCCGGCTTCGGCAGGTGCTCCAGCACCTCGCTGCACACGACGAGGTCGAACTGGGCCTCGAGGGCCGCCAGGGACTCGATGCTCGCCGCACGGAACGTGCCCTCCGGGCAACGCGCCGACGCGTGGGCGATGGCCTGGGCCGACGCGTCGATCCCCGTGAGGGCGATGCCCGGCTTCGCGTCGAGGAGCACCCGCGCGAGGAAACCCTCGCCGCAACCGACATCGAGCGCCGTACGCGGCGCGTGGTCGGCGAGCAGCGTCGTGACCCGCCCCTGGAACCGACGGATCAGGGCCTGCAGAACCGGGTTGCCGGACTCGTACTTGCCGAGGTTGGTGCTGGCGACCGGAGCGCTCACGGGCTGGACTCGGGCGGGCTTCGGCGCACCGCGCCAATGACCCGGCGAAGCTGGTACGGCTCGGGGCTCCCGGAGGTGTGCACCAGCAGCTCGGCGATGAGCCCCGTCGCGAGCGTCTGCACCCCGATGACGATGAGCAGCACGCCCAGGGAGAGCAGCGGCCGCTGCCCGATGCGCTCACCGAGCGCCCACAGCACGGTCAGATAGCCGCATACGGCCATACCGGCCAGGGTGCACAGCCCGCCGACCTTGCCGAAGAAATGGAGCGGCTTCCGGTCGTACTTGAGCAGGAAGTAGACCGTCAGCAGGTCCATCAAGCCGCGGTAGAAGCGGCCCGCACCGAACTTCGACACCCCGTGCATCCGCGGGTGGTGTTCGACGACGATCTCACCGACCTTGAAACGACTCCAGATCGCGAGGGCGGGCACGAACCGGTGAAGCTCACCGTAGAGCTTCACGTTGCGGATGACGTCGATGCGGTAGCACTTGAAGCCGCAGTTGATGTCCCGCAGCGGCACCCCGGTCAGTCGCCGCACCATCCAATTGAAGATCCGCGACGGGAAGACCTTGTGCCAGGGGTCGTGGCGCGTCTGTTTGTAGCCCGAGACGACGTCCAGGCCACCCTCGAGGGCCGCGAGAAAGCGCGGGATCTCCTTGGGATCGTCCTGAAGGTCGGCGTCCAGCGTGAACACGACCTCACCCCGGGCGTGGTCGAAGCCCGCGGCGAGCGCCGCGCTCTTGCCGAAGTTCCCGCGCAGCTGCACCAGCGTGGCCTCGGGGTGCGCGCGTGTCAGCGCCTCGACCGCGGCCACCGACGCGTCGGTGCTGCCGTCGTCCACGAACACCACCTCGAACGTCTCTCCGGCCTTCAGGCACGGCCTTACGGCGGCCCCGATGCGAGCGAAGAGCTCCGCGAGGGTCGCCTCTTCGTTCATGAACGGAATGATGAAGGAAATCGCGGGGGTCATGGGGCCGCGAACGGTATGCGGCGGGCCCGCGACGTGTCAACGACGAGACGGCCCGCCCGACGAAGGGAGTGGCGCCGGTTCCCACGCGGGTGATACGACCCGCGCCGATGAACGGGCGACGTCTCCTCGCCATCGTCGCGCTCTTCGGGGCCGCGACCGGTTTCTTCGTCTTCCTGGCCTCGGCCCGCGCACCGGAGACGTGGCTCTTCTTCCGCCTCGCGCTCTATGCGCTGGCCTGCCTGGTCTTCCTCGGCTCGGCGCTCTCCCTGGGGCACGTCGCCGTGTCCAGCCTGTGGTCCGGCGCGCGGCGCACCCACGAGCACCTCGCGCTGTCGCTCGCCGTCGGCACCTTCGCCTTCGAGATGTTCGTCTTTGCCTTCGGCCTCTTCGACCTCTACGCGACCTGGGCGTTCTTCGCGCTCCCCGCGCTCGCGCTGTTGCTGGGTGGGCGGTCGCTGTGGCGCTGGCTTCGGTGTCGGCTGGGCGCGTTGAGCCGCGCGCGGGCCCGAAGTGCGCCGCGCCCCGTGTGGCACGGACCCTTGGTCGCCTTCGGCTGGGTGTGCCTCGGGCTGCTCTGGTTCTCGATGCTGACGCCCGACAACGTGCAGTTCGACAGTCGATGGAAGCACCTGGCCATCGCCGAGGACTTCATCGCCACGGGGGGTGTGCGTCGTTTCCCCGAGGGGTGGATCTTCGCGGCGCGGCCTCACTCGAGCTCGTTCCTGTACCTCTGGGGGCTCCTCGCGCCGGGCGCGCAGCTCTACGACCAGATGGTCTTGTCGATGCACCTGGAGCTCACGGTCTTTCTCGGGACCACGCTGTGGGGCATCCCCGCGCTGGTGCGTCGTCTCGTCCGGGGGGCCGATGTTCGCGTCGTGTGGGTCGCCCGCTTTCTCTTCCCCGGCGTGATGCTCTACGACGGCAACCTGAGCGCCGGCGCCGACCATCTGGGCGCGCTGCTCGCGCCGGCCCTCGCCCTGGCGATGCTCAGGGTCTGGCGGCGACCGGGCGCCAGCGGCCTGGCGCTCATGGGCGTGCTGCTCGCCGCGGCCTTCCAGGTGAAGGAGACGGTCGCGCTGATGCTCGGCCCGCCGGTCGTGATTCTTCTGGGCGTGCGCCTCCTCCTCGAGCTGCGCCACCGGCCCCGGTCCGTCGTGCTTTGGGGCCTGGCGGGGGTCGGCGCGTTTTTCGCGGCGGCCGCGCCCCATTTGCTCTCGAACCTCGTTTGGTACGGGGACCCCCTCTACCCGAACCTCTGGCGCCACTTCGACCCGAACCCCTGGATGCCCAGTGCGCCCTTCGCCTTCGAGACCGTGTATCGCGACGCGGGCCTGTGGCAGCCGAACCGAGACCTGGGCGGCGTGCTGCGCACGGTCCGCGCGACGTTCGACTTCTCCTTCGACCCGAACAACTGGGGGCCGCTCCACGGGGAGCTCCCCATCGTGGGCTCGCTCTACACACTCTTGCTCCCGGTCGCGCTCTGCCTTCGCATGGGGCGCCGATTCTGGGCGCTCGTCGGCATGACGCAGCTCGGCCTCTTCGGCTGGTTCTGGGTCCACCACCAGGACCGCTACCTGCAGGTGTTGATGCCGTTCATGGCCGCCGTCACCGCGGCGGTCCTTCTGCGGGCCTGGCGCGAGCTGGGCGGCTTCGGTCGTGTCGGGGTCTTCACGCTCGTGGGGGTCCAGGTGGTCTGGGCAGGAGACGTGCCCTTCATCCCGACACACTCGATGATTCGGGACAGCCCGATCCGGGCCTCGGCCGAGTTGCTCGGCAAGTCCTTGAAGGCGTCGGAGGCCAAAAAACGTCTCGAGATCCAGCCGGAGCAGTGGGCGCTCGGACGCAAGCTCCCCGACGGGGCGCGGCTCCTCATGCACGAAGAGCACACCCGCCTCGGCATCCGCGCCGAGTGGATCACCGACTATCCGGGCGAACAGTGGGCGATCTCCTACGGCGACACCGGCAGCGCCGCCGAGGTCTGGGACACCTTGCGCGCGCTGGGCGCGACGCACATCGCGTGGAAGCCGACGTCTCGCGCCTATGACTCGGTCGCCGGGGATGTCCGGTTCTTCGACACGGTGAACCGATTCATGGGGCAGCCCGCGATCGTCGGGTCTTACCGGCTGGTCGCGCTCCCGGAAACGCGCCCCGCCGAGCCCGCAGCGTTGGCCTCCGGGCAGGTCCTGGTCCTGGGCTGCGCCGACCAGAAGAAGCCGACCTACGCCTCGGGGCTCTACCCGTTCGAAGCCTTGCGGGTGCGGCCCCAGGAGGCGAAGGCCGTCTACCCGGCGCCGGCGAAGCCCGTCAAGGATGCGAACGACGCCGTGCGGTTCGTCGGCGAGGCCGAGGCGATGGTGCTCGACCCGCGCTGTCACACCCAGGTGCCGCCGGCTCTGCGCGAACGCTTCGAGAAGCGCGCGGAGGCCCGCAGCGGCGGGCGTGGCCCGATCCTCTACCAGGTCTGGACGTTGCCGCGTACGCCGCGCGCCGCGAAGTAGCGCAGCGGCGCGGTCAGGCGCCCCACGACGACGGCCACGAGGCTGCGCGCGGGACGCACCCGGCCGCGTCGTTCGATCTGGAGCGCCACGGCCGCGACGCGCGCGGGGTCGAACCAGCCGTCGAGGCCCGGCAGCGCGTCCCCCGCGATGCAGAGTCGCCCGGAGAGGTCCCGCGCGACCACGCGGTGCAGGAGGCCGAAGTCCCCTTGCCGCAGCAAGACCACGTCTCCGACACGCGGCGAGCCCGCGCGCAGCAGGAGCACGTCTCCGTCGAGCACGAAGGGCCGCATCGAAGCGCCGCGCGCCTTCACACGCACGGCCTCGCCGCGCCCCAGCAGCTCCAACGCCAGCTCGGCCGCGACCTCGGCGATGACCTGCGGGGCCGGCCTCACGCCCGCGGGTCGTCGATCTGCACCAGCCCGGGCACTCGCTCCTTGAGCCGGTCGCTCTGGGTCGCGAAGCCCGCGCGCCGCGCGGCGAGCTGGCGCTCGGCGAAGCTGGGGCCGTAGGTCTCGAAGAGCGCGTCGGCCTCGGGTGTGCCCGAGAGCGGCACGGGCAGACCCTCCTCGCGACATACGTTCACATACTCCAGCGCCGCCATCGTCAGGTGCGTGCGCTCGCAGACGTACGGGCTGCGGCTGCCGGCGTCCCCGGTCTCGGCGTGAGAGATGCCCGGGCAGTAGCCGCACTTGCCGTGGAACGTGCAGCCGTCGCAGTCCTTCAGGTAGCTCGCCCGGCGAATCTCGCGTTGTTTCGAGGTCTTCGGGCGTCCGGCCTCACCCCACCAGAGCGCCTCGAAGCTGTGCTCCCGGAGGCTCCCGATGTCGTCGCGCCAGTTGATGCACGGCTGGAGTCGGCCATCGGGGGTGATGTACGCGCTCGCGGTGCCGGCGGAGCAGGTCACGCGGTCGCTGGGTGTGTCCTCGAGCTTCGAGATGGGCTTCACCTCGGGCAGGACCTCTTCGAAGCCCTTCATCACCGCGAGAATCCGGTCCGCGCCGTGGGCGCCGATGCCGCACAGGCCAAAGTCCGCCTGGTCGTCCGGGGTGATGTGGGCGTCACTCTCCCAGTCGGCGCCCATGTGTCGGGCGAGGTCGCCCACGGCGTGCCAGCCCCGCCGGTTGTGGACCATCACCGGCGTCTTGAAGCCGACCCGCACGCCGCGCGCCGAGAGCCTCTGCGCGGCTTCGATCGTGCGGGCGTGGCTCCCCGGTATCCGCGTGACGGCCTCGTGCTCCTCGGCGTAGATGGAGTAGAGGGACATGGCGACCTTCGAGACCCCGACCTCGGCCAGGGCGTCGGCCATGGCGTCGTCGATGAAGTTCCCGTGGGTGTTGATCTTCACGTCGAACTGGCGCTTCCGCGCCGCGCGGATCAGGTCGAGGGCGTCCTTGCGCAGGAAGAGGTCACCGCCACTCAGCAGCAGGAAGAGCGTGCCGGCGGCGGCGAGCTCATCGAGGATGCGCTCGCCCTCCTCGAGGCTCAGCTCGTCCTGTCGCCGCTCGGTGAGGTAGCAGTGCACACACTGGTGGTCACACCGCCAGGTCAGGTCCCACTGAACGAAGAGAGGGATCGCGCGTTCGATCGCATGGCCGAAGAAGCTGCCCATTCGGCCCGCCTCTCCTTCACCCCACTCAGCCATGGTCCCTCCTTCGGAAAGTGCACATCGTAGCAGTCCGTGGCCGAGGCCACGTCACAAGCCCGGTCGAAGAGCCGCGCCCGCAGGCCCGGTGTGTCGTCGTGGAGCAAGATGCTCTCGAGGAGATGAGCGGCCGCGTGGGCCTTCGAAATCTCGACGAGCACGTTCGACGGATCCTTCACGGGACGCACGAGTCGCGCGAGGGGCGCGTGTCCGGGGTCGTGGGGGTGCGTGCGGCCTTCGCTCCAGAACGGCGTGCCGTGCACGCGCCACCCGTCCGCGTGCCGACGCACGACCACGGCCTCGTCGGCCAGCACTCGGGCGAAACCCGCGGAGCGCGCGAAGGTGCTCTTGCCCGCACCGGAAGGGCCCGGGCACAGCCACGCCCCGCCGTGGGCGTCGACGCCCGCGGACGCGTGCACGACGAAGCCGTCGTGTCGGTGCAGGGTGGCCTGGAGCAGCAGCTCGAGCACGGCGTCGAAGGCCCCTTCGCTCTCGTCCACGTGCCCGTCCGCGCCGTCCGACCGCACGTCGAACCGCAGGTCCGCGCGCTGATAGCCTACGGGCGTGGGCCCGAGCGTCGGCAAGACGAGGCCCGGCGTGCACCGAACGGTGAGGACGGCCTCCAAATCGTCGGCCTCGGCGGACTGGCCCGAGGCATCGAAAGCGACGTACTTCGCGGCGTGGGCGGCCAGGACCTCGGTCGAGCCCAGCGTCGTCAGCCGAAGCACGACCCCGCCGATGCGCAGGTCGAGCGCGCCCGGCGTCAGGAGCGCAGCGCGCAAAACGCCGGGGGGGCCGGCGCCAGGTTCAAGCAGCCCGAGCAGGCCAGCGCCTGTCGCTCGAACGCCGCGCTGACCTGGAAGCCCGGCTTCACGTAGGGGCGGCGACCGCTCACGGGCGCGGAGGCGACATCGGACCCAACGGGACCACGCGCTTCGCTCAGTTTCGTCGACATCGTCACCCTCCCAAGCCTCTCGGACTCCACCCAGCTTCGACCCCGGGCGCGACGAGTCTATCGCAACTCACGGCGCTTTCGGCAACTCCTGCCAGTCGAGGAAGCCTTCGCGCTCGAGCTCGGCGAGGAAAGCGTCCACGTCCGTGCGCGCTGTGCCGAGCTCGACCTCGAAGACCCGCGCGACCTCGACCGCGATGGCGTCGACGTCGTGGCCGCCCTCACAGACGAGGCGCCAGACGAGGGTGCCGGTCTCGTTGCAGAGCTTCACCTCGTCGGCCCGCGGGTGCAGCAGGAGCGCGGTCTCGCCCATCACCCGCGACGCGACGGCGCGCGCCGGCACGGGTCGGCGCGCGCTCAGAACTGCACGCCCGCGCTGAGCACGAAACGGGTCGCCTTATTGTCCTCGGAGACGAGGTCGGCGTTGCCGCCGTTGATCTTGCCCTCACCCTCCATCTCGCCGATGGACTGGTACAGATAGCCCAGGCCGCCGACGAAGGAGACGGACTCGTTGATGCTGCCGAGGACCCCGACACCGGCCTGGAAGTGGAAGCCGAAGCCTGAGACCTCGAGGTCGAAGTCGTCGTTCTCGGTCTTGGCGTAGGTCGCGCCGAGCGCGCCGCTCCCGAAGAAGCGCCACTTGCCCTCGTTGAAAAAGAAGCGCACCAGCCCGCCGATGTCGACGGTCTGGATCACGTTCTCCGAGTCGTCCCCTTCGGCCGTCATGATCGCGAGGCGCGGGCCGAGCGTCCAGGCGCCGCCTTCCATGGGGATGTTGTAGGCCGCGGCGACTCCGAAGTTGCCCTCCAGATCGTCGTCGCCCCCGTCGATCTCACCCTTCTGATTGCCGAGCTCGACCTTGTACTTGTCGTTCTCGACCTCGGCCATGCCCCCGACGAGGGCCTCGATGGAGACGCCGCCGATGCCCTTCTCGGCCGCGGCCAGGCAAGGCGAAAGCAGGCCGGTGGTTGCGGCGAGCACGGTCATCGGACGCAAGCGACGCATAGGCTCCCCCCTCTGACGATCCTGGGCCGGACCCTAGAGACGGGCGGTGCCCGGTGTCAACCGGTCGCGGACGCGTGCCGGGCCTCGAAGTCGAGCAGCCACCGCTTGCGCCACGCCGCCCCGCCGTAGCCGACGAGCGCGCCCGAGGCGCCGATGATGCGGTGGCAGGGGGTGAAGAGCGCGACCGGGTTCCGGCCGTTGGCGCGGCCCACCGCGCGCGCCGCTCCCGGACGACCGACGGCTGCGGCGACGGCGCCGTAGGTCGAGGTTCGGCCCGCGGGGGTCGTACGCAGCGCCGCCCAGACCGCGCGCTCGAAGTCCGTGCCGCGGTCGTCGAGGGGGGCGTCGTCGAGGGCGTCGACCGCGCCGTCGAAGTAGCGCTCCAGGGCCTCGGACAGCCACACGGGGGCGGTCCCCGGGGCCACGCTCCATGCGGGGATCCGCGCCGCGAGCGTGGTGAGCAGCCGCGGCTCGAACTCGTCGAAGTCCAGGGCGACCAGCCGGTCGTCGAGCGTGGCGGTCCTAAGGGTCCCGACGGGCGAGGGATGAACGTGAAGCAAGATCATGCGGGCCTCTGCATCGCGGCGTAGTTCCAAAGGAGCTGGGCGGCGTAGCCCCGAAAGGGGCGCCAGTGCTCGGCCCGCCGTGTGAGGGCCGAGGTCGAGAGTGGCGCCTCGAGCCCCTCGAGGGCGGCGTGGGCGCGGCGAACGACGAGGTCCCCGGCCGGGAAGGCGTCGGGCTCGGCGAAGGCGCGCAACGCCGCATAGTGAGCGGTCCAGGGGCCGATGCCCGGGAGCTTCACCAGGGTCGTGGCCCAGGCGTCGACGTCGGTCGGCGGGTCGAGCAGCGCAGGGGTGGTCGCGACGGCCGCGGCGAGGCCCCGGAGCGCCGCGGCGCGCGCGCGGGGCAGACCGACCGTCTCGAGCGGGGCCTCGGCGAGGGCGTCGGGCCCGGGGAAGGTGCAGCGCACACCCTGGACCGCGGCCAGAGGCCCGAGGGGCGTGCCCCAGTGTGCCGCGACGCGGCCGGCGAGCGTGCGCGCCGCCGCGACGGACACCTGCTGCCCGATGATGGCGCGCGCGAGGGTCTCGAAGGGATCGAAGTGCCCGAAGAGGCGCGGGGGCCCGGTCACCTCGAGCGCGCGGGACAAGGCCGGGTCCGCCCCGAGCGCGGCGGCGATCTCGTCCAGCCGTGTGTCGAGGTCCGTCGCGCGGCGCAGGCGGGCGACGGCGGGCCCGAGGGCCGCGGGACCCGCGAGAGACAACCGGGCGTGCAGCCCGTCCGCGGTGGGCGTGAGCACGGCGCGGACGGAGCCTTGCGGCATCGGAAACGCGACGCTGTAGGTCGACCCATCGACGGCCCCGACCCCCGGGACCGCGCGCAGTGCGTAGAAGTCGCGCATCGCATCCCCATCGAAGGGGGACGCGGACTCGAGGTCGAGTGTGTAGTCCGCCGGGGGCGCGGGTGTCGGCGTTGGAGACACAAGCCGGAACGTGCTGGGCGCCGCACCGAAAGCGCCGCGGAACGCGGTGTTGAAACGAGACAGCGACCGGTAGCCGGCGAGCGCCGCGACCGCGGAGACCGACGCGGAGCCTTGTTGCAGTAGGGTCCGCGCGAGAGAGAGGCGCCGCTGCTGGGCAAGCTGGACGGGCGAGACGCCCAGGTGTGTCTCGAGCAAGCGTCGAAGCTGTCGTTCGCCCAGACCGAGCCGCGCCGCCAGCGCCCCCACGGGCGCCTGGTCCAGCGCGCCGTCGGCCACCAGCCGCGTCGCGCGCATCACGGTGGCCGCGGTGCCGTGCGCGGTCGGGTGGGCGAGGGCCGCCGTCGGCCGACACCGGAGGCACGGCCGGTAGCCCGCGGCGCGCGCGCCGTCCACGCTCTCGAAGTACTCCACGTTCTCGGGCTTCGCCGTGGGCGCTGGGCACACCGGTCGGCAGAAGATGCCGGTGGTGCGGACCCCCAGCACAAAACGCCCGTCGAAGCGGGCGTCTCGGCTCACGTGGGCGGCGCGGCACAGGTCGGGGTCGAGGGCCATGCCGCGAAGGTATCGGTCCGCCCCGGGGCACGTCTCGCCGTTTTCGGACACGTCACCCGGACGAATCCAGGCTTCAGCCCTTGCGCGCGGCGAGCTTGGTGGTGAGCTCGGGCACCACGTTGAAGAGGTCCGCCACGAGGCCGTAGTCCGCGACCTGGAAGATCGGCGCGTCGGCGTCCTTGTTGATGGCGACGATGGTCCGCGAGCCCTTCATGCCGGCGAGGTGCTGGATCGCGCCGCTGATGCCGACGGCGATGTAGAGCTTCGGCGCGACGACCTTGCCGGTCTGCCCCACCTGCCAGTCGTTGGGCACCCAGCCCGCGTCGACGACGGCGCGGGACGCACCCACGGCGCCACCGAGCGTGTCGGCGAGCTTCTCGACCAGGGCGAAGTTCGCCGGCTCCTTCAGGCCGCGGCCGCCCGAAACGACGACGTTGGCGTCGGCCAACGACGGCCGGCTCGACTCGACCTTGTCGAGGCCGACGAACTTCATGCGCAGGCTGCCCACGTCGACCTCGGCCGCGACCTTCGTGGTGGGCGACGCGCCGCCCGTGGCCTCGGCCGCGGGGAAGTCCGTGGGGCGCACGCTGATGACCACGATGGGCGTGTTCACCTTCACGTGGGCGATGACGTTGCCGGCCCACATGGGGCGGCGGTAGACGAGCGCCCCGGCGTCCCCCTCGATGGAGACGATGTCGGCCGCCATGCCGGCGCCGAGCCGCGCGGCGACCCGAGGCGTGGCGTCCTTGCCGATGGCGGTCGCCGCCGTGACGACGAACTTCGCGCCGGAGGCCTTCGCGTAGTTGCCGAAGGCCTGGGCGTAGGCCTGGGCCGTGTAGTTCGCGAGGCGCTCGTGCTCGAGCACCACGACACCCGCGGCGCCGTAGCCCGTGAGCTCACCCGCGACCGCGTCGATGCCCGAGCCCGCGACCGCGACCTCGAAGGTGCCGCCGGTCTTCTGCGCGAGCTGCTTCGCGGCCCCGATCGCGTGAAGGGACGCCTTCGCCAGCTTGCCGAACTGCTGCTCGGCCAGAACGAGAATGTCTGCCATGGTCTTGTTCTCTTTCGGTGTCGGAGCGTGCGTCAGAGGGCTTTGGCTTCGCCGGCGAGCTTCTCGATGAGCTCGTCGACGGTCTTCACCTTCACACCGGCCTTGCGGCCGGGCGGGGGCTCGAAGCCGACCGTCTCGACCTTCAGGGCCGTGTCGACGCCGAGGTCCGCGGGGGTGACCTCGTCGAGGGGCTTCTTCTTGGCCTTCATGATGCCCGGCAGGCTGGCGTAGCGGGGCTCGTTGAGCCGCAGGTCGGTCGTGAGGACCGCCGGGAGCGTGACCTCGACGGTCTCGACGCCGCCATCGACCTCACGCTGAACGCGCGCGCCCTTGTTGCCGTCGGTGAGCTCGATCTTGTAGGCGAAGGTCGCCTGCGGCCATCCGAGATACTCGGCGGTGAGCTGGGCGACCTGGTTGTTGTCGCCGTCGATGGCCTGCTTGCCGAGCACCACGAGGTCCGGGCTCTCCTTGTGCACCAGCGCCACGAGGATCCGCGCGACGACGTCGGAGTCGAGCTGGCGCTCATCGGCCCGCACGAGCACGCCGCGATCGGCGCCCATGGCGAGGGCCGTGCGGACCTCTTTCGTGGCCTCTTCGTCTCCCACCGCGACGACGATGATCTCACCGCCGCCCGCCGCGTCGACGAGCCGCAGCGCCTCTTCGACGGCGATCTCGCAGAAGGGGTTCATCTTGAACTCGACGTTGTCGGTCTGAATGCCGCTGCGGTCGGGCTTCAGCACGATCTTGGAGTACGGGTCGGTGACCCGCTTCGCGGTGACCAGAATCTTCACGGGCGGTCTCCTCGTTGGACGGTGTTCGGGTGCGCGTCGTATGCGAGCACACCAAACACACACAGGTTGCGGATCTCCCGGGCGGCGTCGGCCAGGGCGTACTTGTCGCGGCGGGTCGACGACCAGACGAGGCTGACCTCGTCGAGCGCGCCGAAGAGAATGCGTTTCAGAATCCGGGGCTCGAGATCGGCCCGAAACTCCCCGGTGCGGCGGCCGAGCTCGAAGATCTCGGCCAGGATGTCCAGGTACTCCTGGAAGCGGGGCGCCTTGTACTCCCGCATGAACTTCGAGGACTGACGCAGCTCGACGGTGAGGACCTCGGCGAGCTGCGGCTCCCGCTCGACCATGCCCAGGTGCATCTCCACGAAGCGCTGCAGCCGCGCCGCCGCGCCCTCGGTCTCGGCGAGCTCGACGCGGAACGCGGCGATGATGCCCTCCATCTTGTCCTCGAAGAGGCTGATGAGCAGGTCGTCCTTGTTCTTGAAGTACAGGTAGATGGTGCCGTCGGCGACGCCGGCCTCACGCGCGATGTCGGTGACGCGCGCATGGAAGAAGCCGTGCTGGGCGAAGACCTGCACGGCCGCGTCGAGGATGCGGCGGCGCTTGTCGTTCGGAGGCGGAGTGGCGATGGGCGGCGCTCCCGGCTGAATGAGCGCTCATTCAGTAGCGCCGCGCCCGCCGACTGTCAACGGGACGCGGACTTGCTCAGCAGTCCAGGCTCGGGACAGAGTGGCGCATGCAACGCGCTCGATGGCCCTTTCTCGCCCTTGGCCTCACGGCCGCGTGCGGTGCGTCGCCGACGACCACCCCCACCCGCCCGGCGGCGCCCAGCGTCCCCGAGGCGGCCGTAACCGCGGCGACGGCGCCCAGCTTGCTTCAGGCCGCCGTGGCCGGACCCGCGCCCTCCGACGCCGTCGTCACGCTCGCGGTCTTTGCGCCGGGCGCGCCCGGACGGCGCGCGGACGAGCGCGCCCGAGCGACGGTCGCCAGCGCGTTCAGCTCTCCCAGCCCTGCGAGGGCGGCGGACACGCAGGCCGTCGGCGCGCCGCCGGACCTGGGTGTGGTGGTCGCGCCCGTAGACGCGGACCTGCCTCTGAACCTCGAGCTGTTGGCCGCCGAGGCGGGTCCGCTGCGACCACGCCTCGAGACCGCGGGTCAGGTCGTCTTCGTGCGTTACGCCGGGCCCACGGGCGCCGACGCACGGCCGTTGCGCGCCGCCGCGCTGGCCGCCGCGGCTCTCGGGAACGCCCTCGAGGGGGTCGTGGTCGACCTGTCCACCTTCACGACCGCGACGCCCGACGACTTCGTCTCGGGCCTCTCGAGCCCGGCGTGGCTCGACGCCCGCATCGCGCCGGCGCTCGAAGCGCTGGACGAGAAGGGCGAGTTGCTGGTCCTTCGGACGCGCGGCCTCGCGCGGCTGGGCCTCCCGGACCTCGAGATGCACGGGGTGCCCCGCGCCGACTTGCGGGCGCGCGGCGAGCGATTCCGTGCGGTCTGGGACGCCCTGCGCGCCCATGGCTTCGCCAAGCCAGGGGACGTGGTCGGCGGCGCGACCCTGTTGCCGTGCCTCGGTCCGCCCGAGGCCTATGACCACCAGTGTGTGCGCGTCGAGTAGACGCTCCGCGCCTCGAGGACTACCGCGCCAGGGAGGCGCAGCCCGCGTCCCAGGTGATGCCCTGGGCCGTGCAGGGCCCCACGTCCAGCGCGTCCGGACCGCCCCGGCGAAGGGCCATCACCGCCTCGATGAAACGGTCCCGCATGAGATCGACCTGGGTCGGCTGCAGCCCGGCGAGCTCCAGGTCCGGCAGCCCGAACTTGGGCATGCCCCGGCTGTGCAGCACGACCTGCCCCGACGGCTGCTTGCGGGCGACGAGCCGCACCTGCTCCGCGCCGAGGTTCGAGGCCGCGAGCGTCGCGTGCCACGCGTCGGCCGTGTACGCACGCCGCGCCATCAGGTCCAAAACCACGCCGCCGAACTTGTCGGCGATGGCGAGCGCGACGAGGCCCGCGAGCCGGATGTGGCCCTCGTTGGGGAGCAAGCCCGCGTCGCTGCGGACGACGACCGCGAGGCGCGCGGTCCCGGCCAGCTCGCGCGCGCCCTCGGGCAGCTCGGCGATCATCGGCTTGACGCGCCCCTCGGCGAACTCCGGGTGCGGCAGGTCCGCAAAGTCCGTGACGTAGTTCAAGCGGTAGTTCGCGGGCACTCCGCTGACATGGGCCCGGACGACGCTGTAGCGCGGACCCTCGCCCGCGATGGCCGCTTCGACGACGGCCAGGTCGCCCTCGGTCTGCAGCGCCTTCGGGTCGGGGGTGAGCACCGCGTAGAGCTGGAGCGACTTCACGCTGGCGTCCGGCCAGGGTGTGTCGTCTTCCGAGAAGTCGATGGCCGGGCGCTTCGCGGGCGCGCTGCCCCCGCAAGCCGCGAGGCCGACACCACAGAGCAAGAGCACGCCGACGAGCTTTCGAAGCGTTCGAGGTCGCATGGGGACGGGATCGCACGCTCCCGGGCCCGTTGCAAGCCTCGACAGTCGCGGGCCCCGTTGCAATGGGCCGCCGCGCCCGTGCAGGCTGGTCGGCCATGTTTCGCCCGCTCTCGCTCACGCTCCGGGGATTCGTTTGCGCGCTCGTCGTCCTCGCGGGGTGCACGCCCCAACTCGAGGGCGCGGCTTGCGCCTCGGACGAAGACTGCCCGGCAGGCGTCTGCGTCGCGGGGGTGTGCGCGGAAGTCGAGGCGCTCGACGACCAGGGTTTGGTTGAAGATGCTGCGCCGCCGCCGCCAGACGCGCCGTCGGACCCGCCCACCGCGCCGCCCACGGACCCGCCCACCGCGCCGCCCACGGACCCGCCCACCACGCCGCCCACAGACCCGCCCACCGCGCCCCCCACGGAGCCCCCGCCCGTCGGCATCACGGACGTCCCGTGCGAGCAGGGGCCGGGCTCCACGCTCTTCCGCATGCACTGGTTCGGGGGCAGTCACAGCGCCGACATCGACGTCTGGGAGGCGAACTGCGAGTACTCCATCGGCCCCGGGAGCGCTTGCAACGCGCTCCCGATTTGCCGCGGCGGCATCGGCTGCGAGGTCGGTGTCACCAACGACGGGTACGCGCTCGTACTCGACGGTCGCAATCAGTACCTGCAGATCCGGTTCGACGTGACCGGGCTCTTCTTCCAGCGTTCGACGCTCTACATCCAGGCGCGGTCGCTGTCCCCCGGCGCCGGCACGAACGTCGAGTTCTGGTCCCCGCTCTACGGCGGTGTGGAGGCGGGGCCCATCGACCAGGACTTCGAGTACGACTGGTACGCCCTCGACTGGTCGGACTTCCTCTTTCCCGGCGACGACCCCGGCCTGACGGCGGTCCGCATCACACCCAGCGGGGGCGCGGGGGTGCTGGGTCTGCACGCGGTCGAGCTCTGCCTGGAGTAGGCGCGGGACCGGGTCAGCGCGGCGCGGTGGAGCGCAGGTCGAAGCGCAGCGTGCCGCCCGGGGCCAGCTGCGCGTGGCTCAGGGTGTAACCCTCGACCTCGACGTCGTTCCACCAGACCTTCCGCACGTACCGGCGCTCCACGCTCGCGCCCGGGGCCTCGATGCGGAGCACCGCCCCTTCGCCCAGATCGACCTCGGCCCGGGGAAAGAGCGGCGGCCCGAGGAAGTACAGGTCGCCGCCCGCCTGCGGATACAGGCCGAGCGCGGAGAACACCCACCACGCCGACATCGTGCCGCCGTCGTCGTTGCCCGGCAGGCCCTCGAGGTCGGCCCCGTAGGCCCGCGTCTGGATCTCTCGGACCCAGTGGTCACGCCGCCAGGGTCGGTCCGTGAGCGCGAACATCCAAACCGCATGCAGGTCGGGCTCGTTGCCGTGCCAGTAGTAGTTGTCGGGCAAGCGCTGCACCACCCGACCTTCGGCGCGCCCGAGCTCGGACTCGGCGAAGAAGGTCTCCAGCGCCTCACCGAGCGCCGCGGGGCCGCCGAGCGCGTCCCCCAACCCCTCAGGGTCGTGGGGCACGTGGAACCGCCACTGCCAGGCGGTGCCCTCGGTGTAGAGCCCGGTCCCGTGGTCGATGAAGCTGTCGGGCACCACGAGCGCGCCCGCCGCGTCCCGACCCACCAGGAAGCCCGACTCGGGGTCGAGCAGGCCCCGCCAGCCGTCGGCGCGGGTGCGGAAGCGCTCGGCATCCTCCGCGCGGCCCAGGCCCTCGGCCAGCCGCGAGAGGGCCCAGTCGGCGTAAATCAGCTCCAGGGACTGCGACGCGCTGCTCCCCGCGCTCTCCACGGGGATGTACCCGTACTGCGCGTAGGCCTCCACGGCGCCCCGGCCGGGCACGGTGGCGCCCGGGCCAGGCGGCGCGTCGGCGGTGGCTTTCATGATTTCGTAGGCGGCGGCGTAGTCCACGCCGTCGATGCCCTTGAGCAGGCCCTCGGCGAAGAGGTGGTTCGCGGAGTCGCCGTCCATGCCCCCGGTCTCGCCCGTCGCCGCGGGCCACCGCGGGATGCCGCCCCCGTGACGCCCCATGGCGAGCAGCGACCTGAGCACGTCTCGCTGAGCCCCCACGTCGAGGAGCGCGTAGAGGGGATGCAGGGTCCGGAACGTGTCCCAGAGCGAGAGGTCGCTGTAGTACGCGAAGCCCTCGCCCTCGTGGGTCTGCTTGTCGATGCCCACGTAGCGGCCGTCCACGTCGTCGAGCCGGGTCGGCATGCGCCACAGGTTGTAGAGGGACGTGAAGAAGAGCGTGCGCTGCTCCGCGGTGCCGCCGGCGATCCGCGCCCGCCCGAGTTTGTCCAGCCACAGGGTGCGCGCCGCCTCGACGATCTCGCGGAAGCTCAGCCCGTCGGCCTCGGCCTCTCGGTTCGCCTGGGCGGCCTCGATGCTCACGAACGAGAGGCCGGTCGTCACCCGCACCGGCAGGCCGCGCACCCCCTCGAACCGCAACAGCGCGCCCAGACGCCCCCCGCGCTCGATGGACCGGGTGGGGACCTCGGTGTCGAGGCCCTCGTCCGTGTCGTCGAAGAGCGCGACCTCCGAGGGCGGCGGGTCGAACCGCGCCGAGAAGTAGATCGTGAACGGGCTGCGCCCGGTGTACGGGCCGCCGTAATCGAGGGTGCCCGAGAGCGTTCGCCGGTCCGGGGCCACGGTGACCTCCGCGCCGAGGACCGTGTCCCGCTGCCCCGAGAGCTCCGAGGTCACGTCGAAGAAGAGGTGCCCGACCGACCCACCGCCCTCTTCGCCATGGAAGACGTAGTTCTGCACGCCGGCGCGGGTCGTGGCCGTCAGGCTCACGTCCACGTCGGGGACGAGCAGGCGCACGTGGTACTCGCCGGGGCCGCCCCGCTCGGTGGCCTTGTCCATGGGCGCGTAGGCTGTGAAGAGGGTCGACGGGCGCGCGTCGGCCGCGAGGGGCGTGCCGCCGATGGGCCGGAAGCGGAAGTGTCCGTAGTCCGCGATCCCGGTCCCGACGAAGTGCACGTGGCTGAAGCCGAGCACGTCCGTGTCGTCGTAGTGGTACCCGCTGAAGTGATGGAAGTACGGGCGGATCTGACCCAGCGTGGTGTCGGGGCCGAGGCGAACGAGGCCCAGGGGCACCTGCGCTGCGGGTGTCAGCGCCGCGTAGGCGAAGCCCTCCCCCCCGGTCGCGAGGAAGACGTCGACGCCCTCGAGCGCGGTCTCGTCGTCGTTTGCGGGGCCCGGATCCACCGCCACGCCCTCGTCGGGCTCTGGGGGCGGACCTTCGGCGTCGAGCGGCGCCCCGCCGAGTCCGGCGTCCTCGAGGTCCGGTCCGGCGCCCCCCGCGCCCGTCTCGGCCGCACCGCCGGCCCCGGAATCCAGCGCGGGGCCGAGGTCGTTCGTCGGTGCGCCCCCCCCTGCCGCGGCGTCCCCCGTCGGGTCCAAGGCGCCCGTCGATTCACCGCCGCAGCCCGCGACCCAGGCGCACAGGCAGAGCGTCGTCGTCCGAAGTGCGTGCGTGCGCATGGCGTCACGATAACAGGAAAGTGCATTACCCTCCGCGCCCATGGACTGGACTGGAAACGTCGCGCGCCTCATCGACCGGCTGAACCCGCCGCAGCGCGAGGCCGTGCTGGCGACCGAGGGCCCCGTGCTCGTGCTCGCGGGGGCGGGCTCCGGCAAGACGCGTGTGATCACCTGCAGAATCGCGCACCTGCTCAATCGGGGCGTCGCGCCGGCGTCCATTCTCGCCGTCTCGTTCACGAACAAGGCCGCCGGCGAGATGCGAGAACGGGTCACCGACATGGTCGGCCGCGCGGGTCGGGACTGTCAGCTCTCCACCTTCCACGCGCTCGGCGTGAAGTTCCTGCGCGCGGAGCACGAGGCCGTCGGGCTCCAGTCGGGCTTCGGCGTGCTCGACGAAGGCGACCAGATAGACGCCGCGCGCACCGCGCTGCGCGCACTCGGCTACGACCTGGAGCGGTATGAACCGCGGGCCGTGTTGCAGCGTGTCAGCCATTGGAAGGGCCTGCTCACCACGCCCGCGCCGCCCTTCGTGCACCCCCTCGACGCGGTCGTCGCCCAGGTGCTCGCGCCATATCAGCAGCGGCTCCGGGCCATGAACGGGTGCGACTTCGACGACCTGATCGGCCTCCCGGTCCAGGCGCTCGAGTCCGACCCTGCCGTCGCGGCGCGGTGGTCGCATCGCTTCCGGTACGTGATGGTGGACGAGTACCAGGACACGAACGGCGCCCAGCTCCGCTTTCTTCAAGGCCTGATCGCGGGCCACCGGAACCTGTGCGTCGTGGGCGACGACGACCAGAGCATCTACGCGTGGCGGGGCGCCGTGGCCGGGAACATCCTCGACTTCGGTCGGCAGTTCCCCGGCGCGCGCATCATCGCGCTCACCCAGAACTATCGGTCCACGAACAGCGTGCTCCGGTGCGCGAACGCGGTCATCGGCCACAACGCGGACCGCCACGAGAAGAGCCTGTGGAGCGACCAGGGCGACGGCGAGCGTGTGCGGTACCACCAGGCCGAGCACGACGAGGCCGAGGCCGCGTGGATCGCCAGCGATCTGATCCACCTGAAGCACGCCCATCGCGCGAAGTGGAGCGACTTCGGGGTGCTCTACCGCACGAACTCGCAATCCCGCGCGCTCGAGGACGGCATCCGGCGGGCGGGCGTGCCCTATCGCATCGTCGGCGGCACGAAGTTCTACGACCGCAAGGAGATCCGCGACGTCGTCGCCTGGCTCCGGGTCATCGCGAACCCCTTCGACGAGGCCGCGTTCCGGCGGGTGGTGGCGGTCCCGCCGCGGGGCATCGGCGACACGAGCCTGGAGCGCCTGGGGGTGTGGGCGCGGAAGAACGAGGTGCCGTTCTTCAAGGCCGTGCGCCAGTGCGCGCAGATCGAAGGCATCGGGCCCCGGGTGCGCGACGCGCTGCACACCCTCGACGCCCTGCTGCACGAGTACCGCGGGTTGTTCCAGTCGCAACCCCCGGTCGACGCGTGCCGCGCGCTCATCGAGGACCGCCGGATAGGCTTCCCCGACGAGTGTGTCCGCACCAGCAAGGACGCCCGCGAGACACAAAAGCGGTTCGAGAACGTGCGCGAGATCCCCAACAGCCTCGCGGTCTTCCTGGGGCGCAACCCGGAGGCGACCCTCGAGGACTTCCTGGCGCAGCTCTCGCTCGATTCGCGCCGCGAGGACGACGCCGACGCCGGCCGGGACGAGGTCGCGCTCCTGACGCTCCACTCCGCCAAGGGCCTCGAGTTCGAGTACGTCTACTTCGTCGGGCTGGAGGAGGGCCTCCTGCCGCACAAGCGTGTCCTGGCCGAGGGCGGGGACGTGTCCGAGGAGCGGCGGCTTTGCTACGTCGGCATCACGCGGGCGCGGAAGCTCCTGACGCTGACCGGCGCCCGCGTGCGGCTGAACTTCGGCAAGATCGAGCGCCGGCGGCAGAGTCGGTTCCTGCTGGAGATCCCCGAGGCGCTGCTGGACGGCGGGTATGCCGGCACCCCCGGCCCGCTCCCCGAAGCGCTTCGAGAGCGCACGGTCGCGGACGCCTTCGCCGAGATCGACGAGCTCCTGAAATGAACTGTGGCCTCGCGGAAGTGGACAAGCGCCCCTCCGCAACGCGAGATTAGGCGCCGCATGGCGAAGCAGAACCTCCTCCTGGTGGACGACGACACGAAGGGCCTTCGTGTCATGGAGGTCTCGCTGCGCAACGCGGGGCACAGTGTCACGACGGCCGCGAGCGGCGCCGAGGCGCTGCAGAAGCTCGAGCTGACCCGGCCCGCGCTGATCCTGTCGGACACCGAGATGCCGGGCATGGACGGCTACGAGCTCTGCCGCCGTATCAAGGCGGACGAACGGTGGAAGGACATCCCGTTCATCTTCCTGACCGAGCAAACGGCCATCGAGGACAAGATCAGGGGCCTGGAGCTCGGCGCCGACGACTACCTGACGAAGCCGATCTACATCAAAGAGGTCGTGACCCGTGTCGCGATCGCGCTCCAGAAGAAGGAGCGCTCCGCCTTGGAGCGCAAGGACAAGCGCCGCTTCTTCGGCTCGCTCGAGGACATGGGCATGGTCGACCTGCTCCAGACCATCGAGCTCGGCCGCAAGAACGGCCTCCTGCTCGTGGAGCGGCCGCCCCACACGGCCAAGGTCTGGTTCGCCGACGGCCAGGTCCTGGACGCGGAGACCGGGCGACTGCGCGGCGAGGAGGCCATCTATCGCCTCCTCACCTGGGAGGACGGGAACTTCGAGATCGACTTCAAGCCGGTCGATCGCCCGCGACAGCTCCAGACCTCGACGCAGGGCCTGCTCATGGAGGGCATGCGGCGGGTGGACGAGTGGGGTCGCCTGCTGGAGCAGCTCCCGAGCATCCATACGGTCTTCCAGGTCGACTACTCCGAGCTCGCGGAGCGGCTCGCGGAGTTGCCCGATGAAGTGAACGCGCTGCTGCGGCTCTTCGACGGCCATCGCACGGCTTTGCAGGTCATCGACGACGCCCACATGGGCGACCTCGAGGCGCTGGCGTCCATCAGTCGCCTGTACTTCGAAGGGGTGATCTACGAGGTGCGTGAGGCGCCCCTGCCGTCCGTGTCGGCGCTGCCCGCGCGGGGCACCCAGCTTTCTCCGGAGGGCAGCAGCGCCGGGCCGAAGGACGAGCCGAGCGCCCGGCTCGGTGACTGGCTCTCGAACGCGATGAGCGGCGAGTTCACGCCGCCGCCGGCGTTCCGCGGGGACGACGAGACCTTCAGCGGCACGCAGAGCCCGCGCTCCCAGGCGCCGGCCCCGGCGTCTCTGCCGCCTCAGCCCTCGGGGCTCGTGGACGAGCTCTTGTCATCCGCCGTGCAGATGAACGCCGTGCGCCCATCGCGCGCACCCGAGGCGTCGTCGCTCCTCGACGGCTTCCCGTCCATCGACACACCCGAGCCCGAGCCGGCACCCGCGCCCGCGCCGGCCCCCGCCCCCACCCCGGGCGCGATGCCGGTCGACGCGCTCGACCCCGCGCCCGCGCCGGTCGCCTCGGCCCGACCGACGGAGCCACCGCCGTCGCGACTCGCCGGTGACGAGGACAGCCAGCGCGTGCGCAACGCCCTCTCGCTGACCCTCGACGAGCTGCCTCCGCTGGAGGATGAGCCCGTATCGGCCGGCGCGCTCCCCATCTCGGCTGCGCCCGAGCTGGCCCCCGAGCCGGTCGTCGAGCCGGCGCCCCCGGCGCCCACGCCCAGAGGCGATGACCCCGAGGTCCCGTTCTTCGAGCAGCCCGAAGAGGCTGAGGAGTTCGAGGTCACGAGCGACGCCCCGGTCCCCCGGGCCGCGTGGGTCGCGCTCGCTTTCGGCGCCGTGATGGTCGGTGGGGTCGTGGCGTACTTTGCGCTGCGCGACCCGGTCACCCCGCTGCCCCCGGACGTCGGCAAGCCGGAGCTCTCGGAAGAGAGCTGGCACGACGACGCGCTGAAGAAGGCCCAGGCCACCTCGGCACCCGCCCAGCCGCCGCTCGAGGCCGACTGGCGCGCTGCGGAGATCGCCCCCGCGAAGCCGGCGCCGAGCGCCGCGTCGGCCCCGGCGTCCGCCCACGATACGGGGCATGCCGGAGAGGCCCCGCACGCGGCGTCGGCGCCCCCCCCGCCGAGCGCCCCCGTCAGCGCGGCCACGACCGCCGCGCCCCTGCCCGCCGTACGGAACCTGCCCACGGAGCCCGCGCCCGCGGCGCTCGCGCAGTTCCGCACGTTCGTGGACGACGGCCTGAAGTTCCACGAGAAGCGGAAGTACCGCGAGGCCGTCGATCGCTTCGAGCGGGCGCTCGCGCTGGCGCCCGGGAACGAGACGGTGCTGCTCGCCTACGCGCAGTCTCTGCTCGAGGGGAACCGCCCGGACGACGCGCTCCGTGCGGCCCGTAAGGTCGTCGAGGCCAACACCGAGAGCGCCCGCGGCTGGCTGTTGGTCGGCTCCATCGAGCAGGACCGGGGGGGCCGAGACGCCGCCGCGATCGCGTACCGCAACTACCTGCGCATCGCGCCTCAGGACAAGTACGCCGACGACGTTCGGCGTGTGATGGAGAACTTCAAGTAGTGCGTGTGCTCGGCATCGAGTCGAGCTGTGACGAGACCGCAGCCGCCATCGTCGAGGACGGCCACCTCGTGCTGTCGAGCCGCATCGCGACACAGATCGAGATTCATCGACGCTACGGCGGCGTCGTGCCCGAGCTCGCGAGTCGAAGCCATGTGCTCGACCTCGTGCCCGTGGTGGAAGACGCGCTCCACGACGCGGGCCTGGGCTTCGACGACCTCGACGCCATCGCGGTCACCCAGGGGCCCGGGCTCGTCGGCGCGCTCCTCGTCGGCCTGCAAGCGGCGAAGGCCATCGCGTACGCGCGCAGAAAGCCGTTGCTGCCGGTGCATCACCTGGCGGGTCACCTGCACGCGGTCTTCCTGCACCGCGCGGGAGAGCCCGCGCCCGTAGGTCCCGCGTTCCCGCACGTCGCGCTCTGTGTCAGCGGAGGTCATACGGCGATCTATCGGGTGCACGCCCCGGGGCGCGCCGCGATGCTGGCCACGACCCGGGACGACGCGGCGGGCGAGGCCTTCGACAAGGTCGCGCGCATGCTCGGCCTGGGTTACCCCGGGGGGCCCGTCGTGGAGCGCCTGGCCCGCGAGGGTGACCCCAAGCGGCACGCTTTTACGATGCCGCGCTTCCGCGACGACGCGCCCCTCGACTTCAGCTTCAGCGGGCTGAAGACCGCGGTGCTGACCGTGGTGCAGCAGCTGGGCGCGCTGCCCGAAGGCCCGCGCCTGTGGGACTTGCTCGCCTCGTTCCAGCAGGCCGCCGTCGACCAGCTCGTGGATCGAACGGTCGCGGCCGCGGTGGCCGAGGGGGTGACCCACGTGCAGGTGGCGGGCGGCGTCGCCTGCAACGGCGCCTTGCGCGCGACCCTGGGGGCGGCGCTGGCCGCGCGCGGGATCCGCCTGCACGCCGCCGAACCTCGGGACTGCACCGACAACGCGGCGATGATCGCCGGTGTCGCGGGGGCGACGGCCACCGCCGACCGGCTCGCGCTGGGCCCGACCGCCGAGGACCGAAACCTGAACGCCCGGACCACCTGGGCGCTCTCACCGTGAGCGGCGCCGACACCGAGTCCCACGACCCCCGCACCGTGCTGAAGGCGCACGGCCTGTGGGCGAAGAAACACTTCGGCCAGAACTTCCTCGTCGCGCGGGAGGCGCCAGCCCGGATCGCAGCGGCCGGGGGCTGCGGACCGGACGACTTCGTCTTCGAGATCGGGGCCGGGTGCGGCACGCTGACCCGCGCGCTGGCGGAGCGCGGCGCGCAGGTCGTCGCCCTCGAGCACGATCGCGAGCTCGTGCCCGTGGCGCGCGCGGAACTCGCGACCTACGGGCGCGTGGAGGTGCGCGAGGGCAACGTGCTCGACGTCGACTGGCCGGCCCTCGCCGCCGAGGCGGGGCGCCCCATCTGCGTGTACGGGAACCTGCCCTACCACCTCAGCACCCCGATTTTGCTCGCGTTGCTCGAGCACCCCGAGGCGTGGACGCGCGCGTGTTTCCTGCTCCAGCGCGAGTTCGCGGAGCGTGTGGCCGCGCCCCCCGGGACCCGCGAGTGCGGCACGCTGTCGGCCTATACGGCGGTCTGGACGCGCCCCCGCATCGCGTTCCGTATCGGGCCCGGCTCGTTCCATCCCCCGCCGCGCGTCGAGTCCGCCGTGCTGGTGCTGGAGCGCCTCGCGAGCCCGGCGGCAGAGCTCGGCGACGAGGGTCGATTTCGCGCGATGGTCCGCGCGCTGTTCCAACAGCGCAGAAAGACCGCGCGCAACGCGCTGCGCGCCCAGTTCCCCGACGCCGACGCCGCGCTCGAGGCGGCCGGACTCGCCCCGGATCGCCGCGGCGAGACCTTCACCCTGGAAGAACTGGCCCGCCTGTCTCGGAGCCTGTCTCCTTGACCGCGGCCGGCGTTCGTTGACCGACCCCTCCGGTCGGCCGTAGTTTGGCGAGATGCGCTCAAGCCTCTTCGCCGGACTGTGGACCTCGTGGATTGTGGCTTCGGCGCTCGCGGCGTCTCCGGCGGCGGCGCGGGAGTTCAAGCCCCGCATCCTGCTGGTCTTCGACACATCGGGCAGCATGGGCTTCAACCTCGCCACCGGCGAGGCCACGGGCGGGGACAACTCCCGCGAGTACCCCGGCAACGGGGGCGTCAGCCGCCTGAGCGTCGCGCGCGAGGTCGTGTCGTCGCTGGTGCAGTCGACGTCCGAGGTCGAGCTGGCGCTCATGCGGTACCCGCAGCGTCAGGGTGCGGGCATCAACAACGGCTCGATGCGGGGCGCGTTCAACTCCTACCAGGGCTTGGCGCAGCGTCCGTTGAACTACGCCGGCGAGTGCTCGGGCGACCTACGCGCCGGGGCCGATCCGAGCCGGGCCTTCTCGCTGCTCGTGCCCTTCCGCGCCGACAACGAGCGCGAGATCGTCGGGTGGTTGGACGGCCAGGAGACCTTCCCGGCTGATCCGGAGCTGCGGGCCGAGGGCCCGACACCCATCGCGGAGTCGCTTCGACTCGCCCGCACCTACTTCGAGGAGGTGCTCGACGACGACGACGGCCTGCGGTGCCGCAGAAACTACGTGGTCGTGCTCACGGACGGCGACGAGAGCTGTGTGCCCCCGGCCAACGACGTGCTCGGCACGCTCCTCGACCGCACCCTCGCGCTGCGCCAGCTCGACGTGCAGCCCGACGCCGGCCCCGTGGTGCGCAAGGACGTGAAGGTCTTCTTCGTCGGGTTCGCCGTCACGCCCCGCATCGTCGCGCAGCTCGACGCCCTGGCGCAGACCGGTGGCACCGCGGTGAACGACCGCGGGGAGATCGACCTGTTCAACGGCCGGTCCTACTCGGCGGCGGACTCGGCGGGCCTCCGCCGCGCCTTCAGCCAGATCCTCGCCGAGGCGATCCCCAGTGAGGCGTGCAACGGGCTCGACGACGACTGCGACGACCGCGTCGACGAGGGTGTGCTCAACGCCTGCGGCCAGTGCGGCGGGGCCCCGCGAGAGGTCTGCAACGACACCGACGACGACTGTGACGGCACGGCCGACGAGGGTGTGCGCAACGCATGCGGCGTGTGCGGCCCGGTCGCGGCGGAGGCCTGCAACGGCGCCGACGACGACTGCGACGGGGCCATCGACGAGGCCGTGGTCAACGCGTGCGGGGGCTGCGCCGCGGTGCGCCCCGACATCTGCAACGGCGTCGACGACGACTGCGACGGCCGGATTGACAACGTGCCGGGCACGGTCGACCCGCTCGACCGGGTCTGTGGCGAGGACCGCGGCCTCTGCCGCGCCGGGGTGGAGACCTGCGTCGGCGGTCAGTTCGTCGGCTGCACGGCGGTTTTCCCGACCGAAGAGGTCTGCGACGGCAACGACAACGACTGCAACGGGGCCGTCGACGAAGCGTCTCGGGCGTGCGGGCCCGCGGTGGACATCGGGAACGTCGGCGCGTGTCGCGTCGGGCGTCAGGCGTGTGTCTTCACGGCCTGCCAGGCAGGCGCCGCGGACTGCGACGCCGATGGGTGGTCCAACGCCTGCGAGGGCGCCGTGGGCCCCGTGGAGGAGGTCTGCAACGGCCTGGACGACGACTGCGACAGCGCCCCCGACGAGGGCCTCATCAACGCCTGCGGCCAGTGCGGCGACGCGCTGCCCGAAGCCTGCAACGGGCAGGACGACAACTGCGACGGCCGGATCGACGAAGCGGCGGTCTGCCCACGGGGCTACCTCTGCTTCTACGGCGCGTGCGTGCAGCCCTGCGACTCTACGGGCGAGTGCGGGAGCGGACTGACCTGTGTCTCGGCGTGGCCGGAAGGTCGCTTCTGCCACCCGGACCCCTGCGCCGCCGCCTCGTGCCCCGAGGGCACGGTCTGCAACGCGGCATCGAGGGCCTGCGAGGCGGCCTGTCTCGGCGTGGTCTGCGGCGCGGGCGAGGCGTGCGCGCTGGGCGCGTGTGTCCCCGAGACGTGTCGCGAGACCGGCTGCCCGGAGGGCGAACGCTGCACCGCCGGGTCCTGCGTGCCCGACCCCTGCGCCGGCGTCGTTTGCGGGAACGACGGTTTCTGTCGCGACGGCACGTGCGTCGCCGCCTGCCGAGGCGTCGTGTGTGGCCCGGACCGACGCTGTGTGGACGGCGCCTGCGTGCCCGATCCGTGCGGTGGCCGCTGTCTCCGAGGCCAGCGATGCGATACCAACGACGGCCTGTGCGTCGAGGACCCTTGCGCCCGTGTGACCTGCCCCCCGGGCACGGCCTGCCAGGACGGCGCCTGCTCCGATGAAGCGCCTTGCGCCCACATCGACTGCCCGCCGGGCCTCGACTGCGTGGACGGCGCCTGCACGGACCACACCCCCGGGGTGGCCCCGACGTTCGGCGGCGGCGCCGGGGGCGAACCCGGGGCGGGCGGCGCGGGCGGCGGTGGGGGCAGTGCCTCTCCGGGCGGTGAGTCGGGCATGGGCGGTACACCCGCCCCGCCCGTCCCCCTCGACGCGGGCATCGAGGACCGCGACACCGGCCGGGCTGAAGACACCCCCCGCACCGCAGCCGCGGAAGGCTGCGCGTGTGACACTACCTCCCGTGGGCCCGGCCTGGGCGGTGCGCTCTTCGGTCTGCTCATCGGGCTCGGGCTGCGGCGCCGCCGGGCGCGCTGAGCCCGAAGAAGCGTGAGCAGGCTGCTGAAAAAGCAGCCTGCCCGGGCCAGGATGGCCCGGCGGAATCACCGAGGCTTTGAAAAAGCCGAATGATTCCGGGAGCGGAGCCGAATTCACTTCGGCGGAGCGGGGCTGAAAAAGTCCATGGACGGACATTTTCAGCGTCCTGCTAGGTCGAGACGCGGTTGCGGCCCTTTTGTTTTGCCCGGTAGAGCGCCGCGTCCGCGAGCGCGACGAGCTGCGTGACGGCCACGGTGTCTTCCTCGATCTGCGCGACCCCGATGCTCACGGTGACCCGAAGGGGCGTGCGCTCGAACTCGTAGGTCGCCTCGCAGACCCGCGCGCACAGGTGCTCGGCGAACTTCACGGCCTCTTCCGAGCGGCTCTCGGGCAGGACCACGACGAACTCGTCTCCGGCGTACCTCGCGAAGAGCTCCTCGCGCCGGATGCGCTTCTTCACCACGGAAGCCAGCTCGCGCAGCACGTAGTCGCCCGTCAGATGCCCGTGGCCGTCGTTGATCGACTTGAAGTGGTCCACGTCGAAGAGCAGGAGCGAGAGCGCCCGGCCGTGTCGATGGGCACGCGCCATCTCGCGCTCGGTGAACTCCTCGAAGTACCGCCGATTGTGGATCTGCGTCAGGCCGTCGTAGATGGCCATCCGGTAGATCTCTTCGTAGTACGCGGCCTCGATGTTGTGGCTCGCCAGGTACTTGAAGATCGTGCCCCCGACCTTCACGAGCGCCCCGTCTTCCAGGGGCGTGCGCGCGATCACCGCGCCGCCGACCCAGGTCCCGTTCGTGCTCCCGAGGTCCTCGATCCACCAGCGCCCGTTGGACCGGTAGAGGCGACAATGCAGGCGGGACGCCGAGTCGTCGTCCAGGGCCACGTCGGCGCCGGCGTCGCGCCCGATGGTCACCTCGGAGCGTGAGGCTTCGAGATCGAACTTCGAGCCGATGCGCGCGCCGTAGATGCAGACCAGCAGCTCTCGCGCTTGCCCCATCGGCAGGCCGAGCGACGAGGCTCGAACGATGCGCGTCTCGCCGCCCGTCATGGTGAAGTGGGTCCCTCTCACCCCGATTCGGGGTCAATCTGCTTGATTTTCGCCCCCGGGGCGAGGCACGTCAACGCGCCGTGGACGACCGAACATTTCGAGCCGAGCTCCAGAAGCTCCAACGCGCTGCAGCGGACCGCGGCAACCCCGGTTGCTTCGAGGTGCACGAGAGCGCGAACAGCACGCAGTGCCAGTTCTCGACGGGGCTGAAGGACTGCCACCGGTGCAGCTACACCACGGCCAGCACCGCGTGCACGCACTCCACGCACCTCACACGCTGCACCCAGTGCCATCAGTCCTCGAACCTCGTCGACTGCCTGCGGTGTGTCGAGAGCCACTACCTCACGCAGTGCACGGACTGCGTCGAGTGCACCTACTGCTACGGGTGCGTGGGGCTCGTGCGCAAAGAGTTCCACTTCTTGAACCAGCCCTACGACAAAAAGACCTGGTTCCAGCTCGTCAAGCAGCTTCAGGCGGCTGCGCCGAAGCCCTGACGGCCGCCGCGACCTCGGGCGGCGGCGCGTCCTCGTCGCGGCGCGGCGGCGGGTCGGGGTGCACACGCTCACGCCACGCGGCGCGGCCCCACGCGCGGTCGACGAGGGCGACGGGGGCGCACAGGAGCAGGCCCAGGCCCAACGCGAGACCGGGCGCCGCGACCCACGCCACGCCGGGGTCTCCCGAGGTCACGAGCGCGAAGAGGGCCGTCGGGCTCGAGACCGCCGCGACGAGGACACCCAGTCCGACCATCACGAGGGTGCCTCGCGCGCCGCGGGCGGGTCTCCAACGGGCGCGAAAGCGAAACGGTGTCGGGCCCGCGAGGTGTGCCGCGAGGAGCGCGCCGACCCACGCGCCCAGGGGGACCAGCAGCAGCGCACCCACCAGCGGCGCCGGATCGGGGGCCTTTTCGGCCTCCAGGGCGCGCTCGAGCAGCGTCCACGGGGCCAGCCACATCACCGCCACGACGCTGGCGCAGAGCCCGCCGACGACCGCCCCCAGGCCCGTCCACGCCGGCGCGACGGGTCTGTCCCCGCGGGCCCCGGCGCGGGCCTCGCGCGCCTCACGGGACAAGCGTGCCTCCGGGCAACGCCGCACGCCACAGCGCACCGAGCGTGTCGACCGCGAAGGGCAGCGTGAGCGCCAGCGCGCCGAGCGCCAGCACCCCGCGCAGCGCCTCGGTGAACTCGAGGCCGGCGGCGGTCCCGCCCAGGCCCCCCGCCCCGAGGCGGTCGAAGAGCGCGGCCAGCGGGTTGGCCACGAGCTGGGTGAGTGTCACGGGGAAGGCAAGCAAGACGATGGCGCCGAGGACCTCGGTGCCGAACGCGGCGGCGGTGTCGAGCGTCCCCGAGCCACGGACCTCGACCCCCGAGGCGGCCACCTTCGCCAGGCCGAGCAGCAGCAGGGCGGGCCCGCCGATGGAGAAAAAGACGAGCCACGCGACCGCCTGGGACCAGGGTGAAACGACCGCGAGCTCACCCCGCAGCCCCGCCAGGGCGCAGGCCGCGTGCACCGGGATCGAAGCGGCGAGCCCGAGCGCGACCCCCGCGAGCGCGCTGGACACCAGCGTCGAGGGCGAAAGGGGGACGGTCGGCGCGGGCGCCAGGGCGAGCATCAGCGCCGCCAGCCCCACGGCGAGTAGAAACCGCACCAGGCGACCGGGGAGCGGGAGCGCGACCCCCGCGAAGAAGGTCATCACCGCGGCCGCGCTCACAGCGCGCCCCACGCGCGGCCCGCGAAAGCGACGACCCGCGACACGGCCTCGGGACCCAGTACGACCCAGGCGAGCACGACCCCGACCCCCCGCGCAAACTGCCCGACGGCGGGGTCGGCGAGCGCGAAGAAACCCTGGAGCAGGCCGGCGACGAGGCCGGAGACGGCGGCTGCGAGCGCGATGGGCGCACCGACCCACAGCGCCGTGGAGAGCGCCTCGGCGCAGAGCGCGAGCGCGTCGGGGCTCACGCGTAGGCGCGCGCGAAGCCGCGCAGGAGCATGGGGAAACCATCGGCGGCCAGGAACAGCACGAGCTTGAACGGCAACGCGATGAGCGCCGGGGAGAGCAGCCCCAAGCCGAGCGCGACGAGTGTGTTCGCGACGAGCAGGTCCACCACCAGGAAGGGCAGGAGCAGCAACACCCCCATGCGGAACGCGGCCGTGAGCTCCGACAGCGCGAAGGCCGCGACCCGATGCGGGGGCGGCAGCGGCGTGACCTGCGCCGCGGGGTCCAGGGTGCGCGCCACCTCGACGATCAGCGCACGGTCGGCCTCTCGGGTGTGTGCGTCGAGGAACCGCTCCAGCGGCGGCCAGGCGCGCTGGAGCACCGCACCGGTGTCGGAGAGGCCGCCGGGGGTCTCCATCACGGCGGCGTTGACCTCCATCGCCGTGGGCCACATCAAGACCGCGGTCAGCACCGCGGCGAGCGCACCCAGCACGGGCGCGGGCAGCGCGTCGGGCACCCCGAGTCCGCTCCGCAGTAGACCGAGGACCACGAGCACCCGCGTAAACGCCGTCGCGACCACGGCCAGCACGGGCACGACGAGCCCGAGTGCGGCCAGGACGAGCAGCGCCCCCGGGGAGTCGACCGCCGCCACGCCTCAACCCGGCGGAGGGGTCGACTTGTCGGTGAGGTCCGCCACGAGGCGCGCGCCGTCGCGACCGGAGCCAATCAGCAGTCGGCGCCCATCCACCACGATGATGTAGAGCGTGGTGTTCAGGTCGAGCCGCCGGGCGCTGACGACGTGCAGGTCCGCGGACCCGCCCACGCCGACGAGCCCCGCGTAACGACGCACCGCGAACGCGATCCCGGCCATGAGGCCGAGAAGCAGGACCACCATGCCGAGGGCCGTCCACTCCATGGGCCGACGCTAACCCGCGCGCCGTGGGCCCGCAACGGGGCTCCTTGCCGCCGACCCCGGGGCCGCACAGAATGCCGCGACCCATGACCCGCCGCCTCTCCCCGAGCCGCGAGCTCGTCGTCCTCTACGTCGTCACGCTGGTCGTCACCGTGGGCCTCACACTCGCGCAGGACCTGCTCGGCGCGTTCCGGGGCTACCTGTTGGTGCTCGTCGCGGCCACGTTCCTCTACCTGCCCATCGAGGTCCTGCACCGCAACGGGGAGGACCCCGAGGCCTTCGGCATCCACCGGCTCGGCCTGATGCGCCACCTGCGGTTGGCCGCACTCGCCATGGTCGTGACCTTCCCGGTCTACCTCGTCGGCTTCCACCTCTGGCAGCAGTACGCGCTCGGCCACACACTCCAACCGGAGCAGGCGCGATGGGCGCGGTGGCCCGCCGAGCTCGAGGGTGCGCCCGTCGAGTTCGGCCCGCCGCGCGAGGGCGAGGTCAGGCTCTTCGCCGAGCGCGACACGGTCACTCTGCACTGGCGCCTGCCCCTCGGGCAGACCTTCCGCGCGGACCTCGACACCGACGTGCCGCCGCGCCTCCTCGCCGGTGAGTCCCTGGCGCAGTCCACCCACGACGGCCTGAGCATCGAGGCGGGCAGCGATGGCTTCGTCCGCTTCGACGCCGGCGGGCAGTGGCTCCGCGCCGAGATCGAGGCCGGGGGCGACCGACTGCCCCCGGAGCGCCTGCTGCTGGGCGCGTCCCGCCTCCCCGCCGACGAGAACCCCTACCAGGGGCGCCGGAGCCTCTGGTGGCTGTTGAACCTGGTGCTCGTGCAGCTGCTCCTGGTCGCGCTGCCTGAAGAGGTCTTCTACCGCGGCTACCTGCAGACACGGCTCGACGCGTTCTTCCCCCGACGCGTTCGGGTGTTCGGCGTCGAGGTCAGCCCGGGGAGCCTGCTGCTCACGAGCGCGCTCTTCGCGCTGGGGCATTGGCTCGTCATCCCCGCGCCGCAGCGACTCGCCGTGTTCTTCCCGAGCCTGCTCTTCGGGTGGCTCAAGAACGCCGGGGGCGGCGTCGGCGTCGCGGTGGTGTACCACGCGGCGTGCAACCTGCTCGTCGAGGTCGCCAGCGCCTACTACGGCTAGCCTCTCGGGCCGGTCAGTCGACCCCGACGGTCTTCAGCAGCTCCGCCTGGTGCGCGGCGTGGAGCGGGTCGAGCACCGGGTCCAGGTCGCCGGCCACGATCTGGTCGAGCGCGTAGAGCGTCAGGCCGATGCGGTGGTCCGTGAGCCGATTCTGCGGGAAGTTGTAGGTGCGAATCCGCTCGCTGCGGTCGCCGGAGCCCACCATGGCGCGCCGGGCGTCGGCCTCGCGGGCGTGCTGCTCCGCCTTCATGCGGTCCAGCAGGCGGGCGCGCAGGACCGTCATCGCCTTCGCCTTGTTCTTGTGCTGGCTCTTTTCGTCCTGGCAGATGACGACGAGGTTCGTGGGCAGATGCGTCACCCGGACCGCGCTGTCGGTGGTGTTCACGCTCTGGCCGCCGGGGCCGCTCGAGCGGTACACGTCGATGCGCAGGTCCTTCTCGGGGATGTCGAGCTCGACCTCCTCGGCCTCCGGCAGCACCGCCACGGTGCACGCCGAGGTGTGAATCCGGCCCTGGCTCTCGGTGGCAGGCACCCGTTGGACGCGGTGCACACCGCCCTCGAACTTCAGCGTGCTGAAGACGTTCTCGCCCTGCATGAGCGCGACGATCTCTTTCAACCCGCCGGCCTCGGCCTCGGAGCGCTCGAGGATCTCGAGGCGCCAACGGCGGCGCTCGGCGTAGCGCGCGTACATCCGAAACAGGTCCGCCGCGAAGAGCGCCGCCTCTTCCCCGCCCGTACCTGCGCGGATTTCGAGCAGCACGTTTTTCTCGTCGTCCGGATCGCGGGGCAGCAGCAGCAACTTCAAAGCGCGCGTGAGGTCGGCCTCACGCACGTCCAGGGCCTCGACCTCGGCCCGGGCCATGGCCCGAAGCTCTCCGTCGCGCTCGCTCTCGAAGAGCTCGCGGGCCTCGGCGCGCTCCTTGCGGCACTGCTCGAGGGCGCGCCAGCCGCGCACCACGGGCTCGAGCTGCGCCACCTCACGGGCGATCTTCTGATACAGGCCGGCCTGTTCGAAGACCCCTGCATCGGCCATTCGGGCCGAGAGCTCGTCGTAGCGACGAGCGACCTCTTCGAGCCGGTCGAACATCGTCAGGCCGACCGGCGCGCGGGCCTCAGCGCCCGTACTTCTTGTTGAAGCGCTCGACGCGGCCGGCGATGTCCATCAGCTTCGACTTGCCCGTGAAGAACGGGTGGCAGGCGGCGCAGATTTCGACGGAGTACGAGCCGTTCACCGAACGGGTCTCGTAAGCGGCGCCGCAGGCGCAAGTGATGGTGGACGCGCGGTAGTCGGGGTGGATGCCGGTCTTCATTTTCGTCTCCTCACGCACGTGCCGCCCCTGGGCGGCCGCCGCGCAACGGTTTTGTGGGGCCCGGCAATCTAGGCGCGTGCGCCCTGAAAAGCAAGTCCGATCCGCGACACGGCGCCAAACCGAACGATTCCCCTTGACCCTTTGGTCCGGCGCGCGTAGTTTGCCGCCGACTTTGGGGCTGTAGCTCAGCTGGGAGAGCGCTAGAATCGCACTCTAGAGGTCAGGGGTTCGATCCCCCTCAGCTCCACAATGAAACCCGTCGAGCAATCGGCGGGTTTCGCCGTTTCTGGAGTCCGCGTCGTTCGATTCGACGCTCACTTTCACAGCGGCTGAAAAGAACGGCCGCGCCGTTCAGCACTGCTCCCCGAGACCGAAGCACGGTCTCCCCCACTCAGGAGCAGTCCCATGCGAATCCTCGATGTCGCGGCCCCGGGCCGCGCGCTCACGTGCCTCGGCCTCGCCGTCGGCCTCACCCTCGCTGCCTGCGAATCCCGCGTCAGCCTGAGCGGTCGGGAATGCCCGGACCGGACCGTGGCCCCGGTCGGTGAATCGTTTGAGCTCAAGTGCAACTGCGGCCGTTTGGCGAGGCGACCATCGGGGCGGGCAGAAGACGCCTCGAACGCGCAGACGACCTGGTGCGAAGACGACCTCGACATGGACGGCAATCTCTCGCTCGCCGGCAAGGTCGCCGCTTGCGAAAAGATGGCGAGCGACCTCAACGAAAGTGAAGGCGAGTACAACCGGGCGGGCGCCCACGACCCGATCCTGTGCGCCTTCGATCCCGACTTCAGGGGCGATGGGGACCGCCTCGAGGCGTCCAACGTCTGCTACTCGGAGGGCACCTGCGGGGTCTCCACGTCGATGCTCTCGAGGGCAGATCCGATGACGACCTTCGCGGGTGAGGTCGATGCGTCCCAGTCCTATGTGCGCATCACGCGCTCGGGGGAGACGGCCACGCTGCGCCTCACGGGGGAGGTCTACCTGCGCGGCGGCGACTGCGCCGGTTCGGCGTGTGACTTCACCCTGGAACACCTCGAAACGGTGGCGGATCCCTTCGTCTTGAATGGGGCCACCGTCGAGTCCCTTCGCCTCGCGAACCATGGCTTCTGGAGTGGCGTGAAGGCCGCCGACAACCAGATCGCCTTCGACCCGGCGACGTCCATCCTGGGCCTGAACGCGCGCATCGCCGGCGCCCCTCAGGCGTCGACGGGTTTCCCTCTGGAGGGTGTGCGTGGCCGCCTGTACGAGGGCCGAAGCGTGATGCCGAACGGCGTCACCGCCCACCAGGGCTATCTCCTGCTGGAGGGTCGCTATCCCGTCGAGATGGCCACCGCCGAGGTCTTCCTCGTCCTGCCGTTCGGCACGGGCGGGCCGCGCGCGCGGGTCTCGGTCGCCTTCACCCCCTGCTTCGTCGACGGGGCGCCTGATTGTGGGTACGTCTTCGACGCGAGCGGCAGCACGGACTTCGACGGAGGTCCCATCGCTCAGACCGAGTGGTTCGACGCCCAGGGCCGCCTCGTCGGCAACGGTCCGCGCATCTTCCAGAACACCGTCGTCGAGGTCCCCGGGTCGCCGAGCCGCTTCCCCTTGTCGGTCCAGGTGACGGACGCGGCCGGGCTCTACACGCGCGCCCTCGCCGGACTCGCGGTCGAGCCGGCGCGGCAGGCGTCCTATGGCTGGCTTTACGCGAATCAGCCCGCGGCCGCCGCGCGCTACAACGCCCCCGCTGCCTACAGTTTCAACAGCGGCGGCGGCACGAACACCGTTCAACGGACCGCGCGCGGCCTCTACACGATTCAGTTCCCGACGCTGGGCGCCGCCGCCGGCGTGGTGCACACGAGCCTCTACGGCGCCTCGGATGGCTACTGCAAGAGCCGAGGCTGGAGCAACGCCGCGGGCACCCTCACGGCGACCATCGCCTGCTACGACCGCGCGGGCGCGCTCGCGGATCGAGCCTTTGTGGCGAGCTACCAGAACGAACGATTCGTGGTCGCTGGCTCTCGTGCCGTGGTGGCCCAGGACGCGTACCTCTGGGCCGGCAGCCCGGCGTCGGCGGCCTACGACGCGAACCCGGCGTTCTCGTGGAACCCCGGGGGTCGGCCGAATCGCCTGACGCGCGTGGGCGCGGGCCACTACAAGGCTGCGTTCCCGGGCATGCCGGTCGAGGACCTCGTCGCCGTCGTGACGCCCTACGGCGCGGGGTCCGAGCGTTGCCAGGTCGACAGCATCGTGGGTGACGCCCAGGGCGCGGTGGTCGTCGTCCGCTGCACCACGGCCGCCGGTGTCGCCGCGAACTCGGCGTTCACGCTCACCGTGAGCCACGACGGTCCTCCGCTCGGCTCGGACGCCTTGCCCCGCCCGGTGCGCGGCGCGTCCCTCGAGACCTACTCCCCGCTGGTCACGCCGCTCGTGCTCTCGCCGCGCGCCTACGGCAGCGACCTCGGCGGCGCCCCCACTCAGACCCGCCTCGGGGTCGGACAGTACCGATTCACCGTGCCCACGCCCGTGGCGGTCGCGAACGACACCGTGCAGCTGGCCGCGCGCAGCAACGTGACGGTCAACTGCCGAATCACGAGCTGGTCTCGCGCGGCGGCTGCGACCACCGTCAATGTGCAATGTATGAACCCCGCGGGGGCGGCGACCGACTCGAAGGTCAGCCTGAACTACCTGACGACCTTGGCGCGCTGAGGCCGCGGCGCCTCAGCCTCAGAAGGTCTCGAGCCAGCGCCGGAACTCCGCGGGGAAGTAGGCCGGCCGCTGGTGACCCGTAGAGGGATCGTAGAGGCAGTAGCGCACGGGGGCCTCGCAGCCGGTGTGCTCGACACACTCCCCCGGCGCGCCGATCGCAAGGTCGACGTCTGCGCCCTCACAACCCCGGGCCCGGCGCCAGAAGGCGTCTTGCTCGTCGCCGTAGGCGCCTGGGTAGGGCTGGCCGGTGAAGTGGTCGTCGTTCTGGCTGAAGAAGGTCCAGACCGCCGCCCGCCCGACGCACCCGGGCTCGACGCCCCCGGGGGGTTCGAACCAGTAGGGTCGGTTCGCGGCGATGGGGGCCACGCCCCGAAACCGGTCGCCCAGGAAACAGCCGAGCACGGCGGCGAAGTCACCGCCCCAGGAGTGCCCCGTGGCGAAGACCTGGTCTGGATCGATGCAGTAGTCCGCGCTGAGCCGGTCCAACAACGCCGCCGTGAAGACGAGGTCCGCGTCGCCGTGGGCGGGCCGCGCGTGAGGACCGAGGAGCCACCCGCCCAGGTTCCCCCACCCCTCGAAGTCGCGCCACAGCACGTCTGGATAGACGTAGATGTCCGACGAGTCCGGATCTTCAAGGTCGAGGTAGGGCCGGATCTGCGCGCCGGTCCAGTTCGTCCCGGCGTAACCGAAGACCAGTCGGTGCGGCACCGCCGGGTCGTAGTCCGCGGGCAATACGAGGTGATACGAGCGACGCCCGCCCGCCTCGGGGCCGAAGTCCGCCTCGAGCTGGACCCCACCGGGGGCGTCGACCGGGGCGCGACCGCAGCCGGGCGAGGCCAGTGCAGCGTCGGGGCTCGGCGGGGGCGCCGCGTCGTTGGCCGGCGGGGGCGCCGCGTCGGTGGCCGGCGGGGGCGCCGCGTCGGTGGCCGGCGGGGGCGCCGCGTCAATCCCAGGCGACACCGCTGCGTCGTCACCGAGCGGGCGTGCCGCATCGTCCTCGCCTTCGGAGACGACAGCGTCGCTCGCGGACCCGTCCGCGGCCTCGGCGCGCGACGCCTCGTCGGCCGAGCACGCGGCGACGAGCCCAAGCCCGATGAACGGAATGCCCCACAGGCGCTTCGGTACACGGCATGGCATCCGCGCAGTCTCCGACGAAACGGGCCGAGTCGTCCGTGGTTTCTGCGCATGCACTCACAACCGCCCGCGCGACCCGCGCCGAGCACGCTCGAAGGCCCAATCACCGTGTCTAGCAGGCTGCTGAAAGAGCAGCCTGCCCGGGCCAGGACGGCCCGGCGGAATCATCGAGGCTTTGGAAAAGCCGTCGGACCCCGAGTTCATTTCGTACGGTGGTGGCCTCGGCACCGAACCGACTCGTTTTTGGCCCCTTTGTCCGTCGCGAGCCCGCGGTCCCCGGCCGCCGTCCTCGTGACCCCGGTCGAGCTCGAGGCGTGAGACCACGCCCGCACACGTGGCTCGAACGAGGTCACACAGGGCGCAAGGGCAACGGACGGGCGAACGCCTCGACCGCCCCGCCCCCCGTCCGAGTGCCCGTTCTTGACGGGCCGACGGGCGCTGCCTAGTCTCGCCCGGACTACGCTTGCGGAGGCTGGAATGGCCATGCGCGCCGCCGCTCGGCTGGCCCTGTCGCTCACGCTCCTGGCTCCGGCCGGAGCCCTTGCGCTCGACAACGACCCGGCCCTCCGCGGTTTCGGTCGCTTCACACGCGGCGTCGGCGGTTCTCCCGGCACCCTGGTCGTGGACCAGGCGGGCTTCGACAGCTACGTGCGTGAGCTGGGCATGGCCATGGCCCCCACGCTCCTCGGACCCGCGGAGACCCTGGGCCTCAACGGCTTCATGTTCTCGATCGTCGAGTACTCGGCCACGAACGTGGACGAGGGCGCCGACTACTGGACCCGCGCGACGGAGGGCACGCTCCAGGCCTCGGAGGCCTTCGAAGCGGACCCCGAAGGGGCCGCCGAGCCCGAGCCGCCGTCGTTTCTGCACACTTTCCACGTTCGGATGCGCAAGGGCCTGCCCTACAGCTTCGAGGTCGGCGCGAGTGTGTCGTACCTGCTCGACAGCGAGCTCTGGGCCTTCGGCGGTGAGCTGAAGTGGTCCCCGAACGAGTCGGTGCCCGAGCTGCCCGTCGACTTCGGGCTCCGCGTCGCCGCGAATCGCACCCTCGGCTCCGTCGACCTGGACCTCACCACCCTCACGACCGACCTGGTCTTGAGCCGCGGCGCGGGTCTCGGCGGCGTGGTGAACCTCACGCCGTACATGGCGTACTCACCGCTCTTCATCTACGCGCGCTCCAACGTCGTGGACGCGACCCCCGGCTTCGACGAGTCCACCGACGTCAACGACGTGAACAGCGCCTTTGTGCTCGATCGCGCCGATCCGGTGGTCCATCGGTTCGTGCTCGGCGCGCGCCTCGTGGGCTCGGTCGTCTCGTTCACCCCCGAGGTCGCGCTCGCGAAGGGTGTCCAGACGTACAACCTGTCTTTCGGCCTCGAGTTCTGACCTCGCGCTGAGGGCGCGCCGTCAGGGCCCCGGCGACGCTCAGGCGTCGTCCCGCGAGGCCTCGTCTTCGGACTCGATCCCCAAGTGTGCCTCGATGCGCTCGAGCCGCGCCCGCAATGCCGCGAGATCTCGCTGGATTTGTCCGAGCGGGCCCACGGCGCCGAGCATCGTCTTCACGCGGTCGTCGAGCCGGCTTTGCAGCTCCTCGAGGGCGTGGGTGTTCTGGTCGACCCACGCCTGGAGCTGCTGCCGTGTCTCCTGGGCGCGGTCCTCGCCCGTGCGCAGCAGACGCGCCACGGAGTCCTCCACGCTCGACCGCCACTGCTGCACGGGCTCCGCCAGCGTACCCAGCATGCCCCGCAGCGGCCCCTTCGGCTCGTCCCGCTTGTGGCGCTTCTCCTCTTCGACGAGGACCTGCGCGAGGGTGACGGAGGTCAGGTCCTCTTTCGTGCGGTTGTCGACGATACGAATCGACTCACCTTGCCGTATCAGGCCCGCGATCTCCTCGAGGGTGATGTAGCTCGACCGACTGGTGTCGTAGAGCTTGCGGTTGGCGTACCGCTTGATGATGCGCGGGGTCGATTGCACGGCGCCAAAGCCTTTGTGTTTGTCGAGGGCCTGTCAAGCCGGATCGGCGCCGGTTGCCCCTCACACCCCTTGCCGCATCGGCTCCCGGGGTGCGAGTCTCCCCGCGGTGCTCGTCGCCTGCCCCCAGTGCGAGGCCCGCTACGACTTCCCCGCGGAGACCCTGCCCGAGGAAGGCCTGCGGGCGAAATGCGTCGCCTGTGGCCACGTGCTGCACGTGACTCGCCAGGGCGTGCGCGATGACGCGCTCGTGACTCGGCGTCAGGGTCTGGATGAGGAGACGCCGGCGCTCTCCGGCTATGCGCTCGTGACTCGGCGCTCGAATCGGCCGGCCGCGGCGCCGGCCGTCTCGCTGCCGCCCCCCCGCGTCGCCGCGATGCCGGTCGCCGACGACGACGCCCCGCTCGATCCGCTCGAGGACCTGGGGACCGCGCCCGCGGACGACGACGGTACGCCCCCACCGCCCGCGATGCCGCCGGTGGTCCTCCCGCCGCTCGCGCCGCGCGACGCGCGAAGGGGCACGCTGCCGCCCAGCGCGCTGGAGGCCGTCGCGAGCAGCAACGACGCCGAGGTGACCACGCGCGGCGGTCGAACGGACCGCACGGTGCCCGAGCAACCCAAGGTCATCCTCGACCTGCACTCCATCGGCACGCCCTTGCCCAACGAGGGGCTACCCACACCCGCGCCCGTGGCGCCGCCCGCCGACGAGACCGATCCCCCGCCCGTGGTCGCGCCGCCCCCGTCCACGGCCGAGGTGAAGGCCCTCTTCACGCCGGACCCTTTCGACGTCCCCGACGCGCGGGCCTTCCACCCTGTGCGCCGCGCCCTGCCGTGGGCTTTGCTCTGTATCGCGGTCGGGATCGCGGCCTACTTCGCCGTGCGTCCCCAAGTGCGCCCGCCCCCGGCGCCCGGCGCCACGGCCCCGAAGACCCGCGTCGAGGCCCCGCTGCAGGCCACGGGCGACCTCGAGATCGACGAGGTCCGTGTGGAATGGCTGCCCCGCAAGGGGGGGGCGGTGGTGCACGGTGTGCTGCACAACCGCACCGGCCTGACTCAGTCGGCCGTGGCGCTCACGGCCACGCTCGCGCGCGGGGACCTGCCGGTGCGCCAGCGCGTCGTGGCGTGCTGTGAGCCGCTCACGCTCCCGGAGGCCACCACGGTCGCGGCCACGCCCGAGCACCCGCACCTCGCGCCCCGGTTGGTCCTGAGCGACCGGCCGCCCATTGGCCCGGGTGAACGCCGACCGTTCAGCGTCGTCTTCGCCGGCGCCACGGACGAGAGCCCGCCGCTCAGCGCGCGGGTCGAGGTCAAGTTCAGCGAACCCCAGCGAAGCCCATGAGCGGGGCGCCCGGCGAAGCGGACGACCTGGACGCACGCCGTTTCCTGCGGAGGCTCGGCAGCGTGCCAGACGCCTCGATGCGCGTCGCGCTGTGGCGCGAGTCGTTCGAGTCCCTCGAGGCGGAGCGGGTGCTCGTGCGGGTGCGCGCCACGCTGGACGCCTTGCCGTCACGGGGGCCCGACGCTCGACTCGCCTACGAGGCGCTGCTGCTGCACCTCGAGAACCAGCGTGGCCAGCCCGACGAAGGCCGCCGCGCGCTCTACGAGGCGGCTCGCCTCTCGGACCAGGACGAGGTCTGCGCGCTGCTGCGGTCCGCGCCCGCGCGGCGCAACGCGACGGACGGCGAGCTGCGGGTCGAGGCCCGGGACGGCGACCGCGATCTGAGCCTCGGCGAGCGGCGCTCCATCGCCCGCAGCCCATTGCGCGGCAAGCTCCTGCGCATGCTCTACGACCCCGATCCCGGCGTCATCGCCAACTTGCTCGGCAACCCGCACCTGACGGAGAACGACGTCGTGCGCATCGCGGCGCGGCGCCCGGTGGCCGCGGCCAGCCTCATCGCCGTGTTCCGCCACCCGCGCTGGGGCCACCGACCCGCCGTGCGGCGTGCGCTGGTCTACAACCCGTACACCCCCGGGGCGCTCGCCACCGGCCTGGTCGCGCTCCTGGACGGCCAGTTCCTGGCTGAACTCGCCACGGAGCCCAGTGTGTCCGAGGCCGTCCGGTCACGGGCGCGCACGCTGCTCTCGAAGGACGCCGACGTCTCGCTCACGGACCTCGAGGCCTCCCTCGTCGAGGATTGAGGGGGGACGGGGGGTCGAACCCGAGTCAGAGCACCTTGTTGCTGTCGGCGGTCTTGCCGGCGGTCTTCGCCTCGGCGGTGGGCTCCGTGTCGCGCTCGAGGGCCGGCTTCTCGTCGTCGGTGTTCATCGACTTCTTGAAGTTGCGGATGCCCTTGCCAATGGCCTCGCCGAGCTGAGGAATCCGGTTGTGGCCGAAGACGACGATCACGATCAGCAGGATGAGCAGGAGCTCGGTCGGGCCGAGATTGCCAATAAACGCGAGCTTCATGGACGCCTCCGATGCGGGCGCCTCGTGAACGACCCGCGCAATCTGCGCTGATCGGTACACCAGGCGGTCCTCCGCGGGCAAGTGAACTTGCCGGTGAGGCCCGCCCGTGGTACCCACGACATCGTATTCAGGAGGAGCCGCGTGGCCGGGTCTGGAGCCAGTGGATTCGCGCTTCGTTTCGTGGCCGGGCGCTTCAAAGGCGGCGAGTTCCCGCTGCGACCGAACCGCGAGATCGTCGTCGGTCGGGGCAGCGAGTTCGACATGGTCCTCGACGAGGACATGGTCTCGCGCCGCCACGCGAAGATCGTCACGCTGCACGGGCAGATCGTGCTGCAGGACCTGAAGAGCACGAACGGCACCTTCGTGAACGGCGAGCGCGTGAGCGTGTCGCGCTTGAAGCTCGGCGACAAGGTGCTGATCGGCACGTCGATCATGGAGCTCGTGGAGGTCGACCGCTCGATCCCGGGGCTCCAGGTCACGCGCGAGCAGGTGTCGGCGCGTCCGGCCCCGCCGCCGGCCGAAGCCGCCGCCCGCACCGAGTTCGCGATGCCGGCGCTGAAGCTCGGCGCGCCCGCCTCGGCCTCGGCGGCGAAGTCGACCATCGTGCCGACCCTCGGCGGTGTCTCTCCCGCCCCCGCGCCGCAAGCGCCCCCGGAGCCTGCCCCGCCCGCGCGGGACGTGAACCAGGGCATGAGCGGCCGATTCCCGGACGACGACGTCTCGCCCCCGGACCTCCTGGAGCTGTTCCACGCCAATCGGCGCACCGGCGTGCTCGTCGTGGAGTCCACCGAAGGCGGTGAGGCGCGGCTCTACCTGCGAGACGGCACGCTCTACCATGTGACGCTCCGCGCCCCGCGGGCGGCCCAGCCCCTCGCGATCGACTCGACGAAGGCGCTCTTCCGGGTGCTGACCTGGTCCTCGGGGGAGTTCCGCTTCGACCCGCGGATGCCGCTCGTCCAGGTCGACCAGCCCCTGTCGCTCGGCACCCGAGAGGCCGTGGTCGAGGGCCTTCGGCAGTGGGACGAGCTGCGGAAGTACGAAGCCCACCTGCCCGCGCGCGACCAGCAGTTGGGCCTCAAGCGGCCGCTCCAGCAGCGCCTCGCGAGCCTCTCGGCCGAGGCGCTCGACACCTTGCAGCTCGTCATCAACCTGGGTGAGGTGGGCCTCGTGCTCGACCAGAGCACGGCCTCGGACCTCGAGACCTTCCAGGATCTGCTCTACTTGCTGCAGAACGGCTACGTCACGGTGACGTGAGCCCGGGCCCGTGTCGACGCGCGGCGGCGGACGCCGATGCGTTTGCGCGCAACGCGACGCCCTGCTAGGTTTCGCCGCCCTTTTTACCGGCGAACCCTTGCCCGAAGAGCCCCCACATGGAATTTTTCGTCGTCGATCCCAAGGAGTACACGTTCTCTCAGTGGGCCGCGAAAATCCGCGACTTCCTGAAAGAGGAGAAGCTCAAGTACGCCGAAGAGGACGGTGAGATCTACTACCAGGGCGACGACATCGCCGCCGCCTGGGACGAGAACTCGATCCTCTTCAAGGTGAAGGGCCCGCTCTCGGGCCTGGTGGAGCTGCGCGACGAAGACCGCAACTTCTACGTCTTCACCGATGACCTCGACCTCTTCGACGACCGCGAGGTCAAAGAGGCGGTCGGGATGCAGAGCCGGTCCGCCGGCGCGCTGTACGGCTTCTCCTGGCACGACCAGAAGAAGTGCCAGTTCCACCGCGGCCCCTCGCTCGACTTCCACTACTTCTACGACGAGGAGGAGGCCGACCACCCGCCGGCCCTCGACGTCGAGGACGCGTGGGGCCTCTTCTTCCGGTCCGTGCAGTGGATCAGCGACAACATCTCGCGCATCCAGGACCTCAAGGCGATCAAGCTCGACGACATCTCCCTCGACCTCGAGGTGGACGTGGAGTTCGCGCACCCGGCCTCGCTGGACGGGCTGACGGAGATCCTCGTCGAGGAAGACGGCTACGAGCGCACCCGCACGAGCCTGCGCGCGACGTTCCGTGACCGCGACATCGGCTGGCTGCGCCGGTTCGCGTCGCTCTTGCCGGTGGAGCAGGACGACTTCGAGCGCGCGCTCTTCCGCGCGGTGTGGCGCGGAGCGAGTGAGTCGCAGAAGGGCACCGAGGTCTTCTACATCGGGCTCGAGCGCCGCCTGCTGCGGCCGTTCATCCAGATGCCGGTGCACCGGACGAGCAAGGAGCTCGTCGAGAAGTTCAAGACCTTCTTCAAGGGCCACCGGATCGCACGGCAAGAGTATTACGTCTGACTCGAGTCTGAGAGGGTCGCCGCGCAGGCGACTTAGGGCCCCGCGATGATCACCGACGAGGTGCGCAACGAGGTGCTCGACCGCACCGACCTCGTCGCGCTCATCGGTCGCAAGGTCGACCTGCGCAAAGCGGGCATCCTCTTCAAGGGGCGCTGCCCCTTCCACGACGAGCGCTCCGCCTCCTTCACCGTCACGCCGGTGCGCCGCACCTACCACTGCTTCGGCTGCGGGGTGCACGGGGACGCGATTCGTTTCGTCATGGAGACCGAGGCGCTCAACTACCCCGAGGCGGTGCGGCAGCTCGCCGCGGCGTGTGGGGTCGAGGTGCCCGAGAGCCGCGCCGAGAGCCCGGCCGAGCGAGCGAACCGCGAGCGCGCGCGCAGCGAGTCCGAGCGCCTGCTGCGCGCCCAGGACCAGGTGGCGGTGCACTTCACCGAGGCCCTGTGGTCGTCCCAGGCGCGTGAGGCGCAAGCCTACCTCAAGGCCCGCAAGGTCGGGCGCAAGGCCGTCGAGGCCTTCCGGCTGGGCTGGTCGGACGGCGACAAGCGCGCCTTCGCGGCCTTCGCCGAGGCGAAGGGCATCGCCCTCGAGGACCTCGTGACGCTCGGGCTCGTCGTCCCGCCGGACGAGGGCCTCGCACCCGGTCGCCCCCTGGGCGGTGGGCACTTGCGGTTCCGAGAGCGCCTGATGTTCCCCGTGCTCGACCTGCGCGGCGAGGTCGTCGGCTTCGGGGGTCGCATCCTCGACGCCCAGGCGAAGACGGCAAAGTACATCAACTCGCCCGAGACCCCCGTCTACACCAAGGGGGACCACCTCTACGGCATCTTCCAGGCCAGGGAGCGGGCGCGCCGCGAGGGTCGGGTCGTACTGTGCGAGGGCAACGTGGACGTGATCATGGCGTGGCAGGCGGGCTTCCAGGGCTCGGTCGCCGCCATGGGCACCGCGCTCACCCCGCGGCAGGTGCGGCTCGTCAAGCGCCTGAGCGAGAACGTCGTGTGTGTGATGGACGGCGACGCCGCCGGCCAGAAGGCCGCGTTCGCGAGCCTGCTCCCGTTCCTCGACGAGGGTGTCCAGCCGCGCGCCGTGGTGCTCCCGCCCGGCGAGGACCCCGACAGCTTCCTGAAGACGCAGGGCAAGGCCGCCTTCGAGGCCCTCCTGGGCGCCGCTGCGCCGCTGCTCGACCTGCACATCGAGGCGAGCGCCGAGAAGCACCCCAAAGACCCGCTCGGGCGCGCGGCGGCCCTGCGCGCGCTCGCCCCGGCCCTCACGCGGCTGAGCGACCCCCTCACCCGCGCGCTCTACCTCGACAAGGTCGCCGCGCGCCTCGAGGTGCCGCGCGCCGTGGTCGAGTCCGCCGCGAGCGACGCCCCCCCGGAGACCCGCCCCGCACGGGCTCACGCACCGGAGCGCCCTCGGGCCGAGCCGCCGCACCCTGAGCCGCCGCCCCCCGAGCCGCCGCCGCCCTTCGACGTCACCGAGCGCTTTCCGGAACGCGACTCCGCGGTCACACGACCCCCCCCGTGGGACGCGCCCGCGCCGCCCTCAGATCCGCCCGTGTCGATCCCGCTCGCAGAGCTCCAAGCCATTGACATCATTCTTCAATTCCCCCACCTGGCACTCCACTTCGAGCGTGTCGGGGGCCTGCGAAGCTTGACGTGCGGACCTCTGGCTGATTTCGTTACGCGCCTTTGTGAACAGGCTCGCGACGGCGTACTGCCGAATGAAGAGCGGCTCGTCGCCGCCGTGGAGCCGAAGAGCGTTCGGGATCGGTTGATGGAACGTCTCGTTTTGCGACCCAATCTGACCGAAGAGCGCGCGCCTGCCGCCATCGAACAAGCTACGCGGGTGCTGGAGCGGGAAACGTTGAAGCGCCGCCGGTTTGCGCTCACCGATGAACTGAAACGACTCCACGGGACCGGTGACCTCGTGGGGCTGACTCAACGCGCGCAGGAACTGCAGGACGTGCAGCGGGCGTTGAAGGAACTGAAGGTCGAGGAAACCGCTTGATGTCGGTATCTCAAGAGGAGCGACAGGTTCGCGACCTCATCCAGCGCGGTCAGGGCAAGGGCTTCTTGACGAACGACGAGGTGAACCGCGCGCTGCCGCCGGGTTACCTCCCCGAGCAGCTCGACGAGCTGCTCACCGCGCTGAAGCTCGCGGGCATTCGCGTCATCGACCGGGACGAGGCCGCGCAGCAGCGCAAGGCCGGGCGCCCGGGTCGAGAGGGCGAAGAGGCCTCGATGCGCGACGAGGACCTCGACGCCGCGTACGCGAAGACCAACGACCCCGTGCGCATGTACTTGCGCAAGATGGGCTCCGTCTCGCTGCTCACCCGCGAGGGCGAGGTCGAGATCGCCAAGCGGATCGAGTCGGGTGAGCTGCGCGTGCGCGGCGCCGTGATCGGCAGCCCCATCGCGGTCCGTCTGACCACCCAGCTGGCCCACCGCGTCATGAAGGGCTCCGTCCGCCTCAAGGACCTGCTCATCGAGCCGCCCGAGGGCACCGAGGTCGTCGAGGACCCGAAGGACAAGTTCGATCGACTCATCGGCGAGATTCAGCGGCTCGACCGGGACGTTCGGAAGGCCGAAGAGAAGCTCGACGGGGTGCAGCCGCTCACGGCGCAGTACCGCAAGCAGCTGATCGGCAAGGTTGAGCAGGGCCGCAAAGAGGTCGGGCAGCTCCTGCACGAGATTTGCTTCAACAAGCGGGTCATCGAGCGCATGGTCGCGCGGGTCAAGACCCTGCGGCTGCGCGTCGAGCGGGCTGAAGAGCAGCTGCGCGACGTGTGCGAGCGCGAGGGCATCGAGGATGCGCGCGCCTACCGCAAGATGGTGCACGACTTCCACCTCGCCGACACCGAGGCGAAGATGCGGGCCTGGGAGCGCAAGCACCTCGAGCCCGAGACCGTGCTCGACCAGCAGCGGATGGAGAACGTCGATCGCCACCTCGCCTACGCGTTGCGCAAGCTGCGCCGGGTCGAGATGGAAGCGAACATGGACGTCGAGACGCTCAAGCAGCTCGCGAGCGTCATCACACGCGGCGAGCGGTCCGCGGAGCGCGCCAAGTCCGAGCTCGTCGAGGCCAACCTGCGCCTCGTCGTGAGCATCGCCAAGAAGTACACGAACCGCGGCTTGCAGTTCCTGGACCTCATCCAGGAGGGCAACATCGGCCTGATGAAGGCCGTCGACAAGTTCGAGTACAAGCGCGGCTACAAGTTCAGCACCTACGCGACGTGGTGGATTCGGCAGGCGATCACACGCGCCATCGCCGACCAGGCGCGCACCATTCGTATCCCCGTGCACATGATCGAGACGATCAACAAGCTCATCCGGACCAGCCGCTACCTGGTGCAGGAGATGGGCCGGGAGCCGACGCCCGAAGAGATCGCCGAGAAGATGGACCTGCCCCTCGACAAGGTGCGTAAGGTCCTGAAGATCGCCAAGGAGCCCATCTCCCTCGAGACCCCCATCGGCGAAGAGGAAGACAGCCACCTCGGCGACTTCATCGAGGACAAGAACGCGGTCAGCCCCTCCGATGCCGTCATCAACCTCAGCCTGCAGGAGCAGACGCGCAAGGTCCTCTCCACCCTCACGCCCCGTGAGGAGAAGGTCCTGCGCATGCGCTTCGGCATCGGCGAGAAGTCCGACCACACCCTCGAAGAGGTGGGTCAGGACTTCGAGGTCACCCGCGAGCGGATTCGACAAATCGAGGCCAAGGCGCTTCGAAAGCTTCGCCACCCGAGCCGTTCCAAGCGACTTCGGGCGTTCGTTGAGACGTGACCGGGCCTATAGCTCAGCGGTTAGAGCTGCCGGCTCATACCCGGCTGGTCCCAGGTTCGAATCCTGGTGGGCCCATGTTCAGGATGTCCGGGAGTCAAAGTGAAACAAACCCTTCTTCAGCTCGTGGACCTGCAATCGATCGACGACGCGCTGCGTGACCTGCGGGAATCGCAGGCCCGGCTCGTCGCCGTCGAGAAGGAGAACGCCGAGAGCCTCGTAGGCTTCGACGCGATTCTCCAGGGACTCAGCGACCGCATCGCCGAGACGCAGCGCTTCATGCGCGAGAAAGAAGACGAGGTCCGCGAGATCGACGCGAACCTCCAGCGCTCCAAGCAGCGTATGACGAGCGTGCAGAACAACCGCGAGCTCATGGCCCTCAACAAGGAGCTCGAGTCGTCGCGCAACGCCAACCGGCTGCGGACCGAGGAGCTCGGGCGACTCCAGGAGATCCTCACCAAGGCCGAGGCGGACCACGCCCAGAAGCAGCGCGAGCGAGACGCCTTGGGTGTCGACATGCGCGCGCTCGCCGAGAGCCTTCGAGTGGAGATCGCGGAGAAGGAGGCCGGTCTCGAGAGCCTCAACGCGCGGCGCGTCGAGGTGCGGGCCACGTTGAGCCGCGAGCTGGTCGCGAAGTACGACCGCATCTCCAAGGGGCGCAACGGTCTCGCCGTCGTGGGGGTGCCGAACGGCACCTGCGGCGGCTGCAACATGGCGGTGCCCCCGCAGGTCTTCATTCGGCTGCAGCGCCTCGAGACCCTCGAGGCCTGCGCCAACTGCATTCGTCTTCTCGTCTACATGCCGTCGCTGTTGGCCGAACACGCGCCGGTTGCATTGCCGAATCCGAATTTGGCGGGTCTCTCCGAGTAGTACGGGTGGTCGCCGGCGCCGAGAGGCACGGGAGGAAAGTCCGAGCTCCGCAGGGCGTGGTGCTGGTTAACGACCAGTCGGGGTAACCCGAAGGAAAGTGCCACAGAAAGTAAACCGCCGGGGCTTCGGCTCCGGTAAGGGTGAAAGGGTGCGGTAAGAGCGCACCGGGGGGCGGGTGACCGTCCCCGTCATGGTAAACCCCACCTGGAGCAAGACCGTATCGGGGCGTGTCGGCAGGTCGAAAGGCCTGTGCGACACCCGGGCGACCCGTCCGGCCGCCCCGGGTCAGGTCGCTGGAGGGCCGTGGCAACGCGGCTCGTAGATGAATGACCATCGCCCGGCGCGGGTGACCGCGTCCGGGAGACAGAACTCGGCTTACGGCCTGGTCGGAGAGACCCGCCATTTTTTCTGATGATCGAGCCGAAGCGTCAGGCCACGCTTCGGCGGGGTTCAACACCTCGGCACCATGCAGCGCAACAAGGACAAGTCCGCCGTAGCCACGAACCGCAAGGCGCGGTTCGACTACGAGCTCGGCGACACCTGGGAGGCGGGGCTCGTCCTCACGGGGACCGAGGTCAAGGTGCTGCGGGAGGGCAAGTGCACGCTGGGCGACGCCTACGTGAAGATCGACCGGGGTGAGGCGTTCCTCGTCAACGCCCACATCCCCGAGTACGCCCAGGGCAACCGGAACAACCACGAGCCCAAGCGCACCCGCAAGCTCCTGCTCCACGCCGGCGAGATCGAGAAGATCCAGGCGGGGATCGAGCGGTCCGGCATGACCTGCGTCGCGGTCTCGCTCTATTTCGTCCACGGTCGAGCCAAGGTCGAGATCGCGCTCGCCCGGGGGCGCAAGCACTACGACAAGCGCGGCGAGAAGGCCGCCGAGGCCGACAAGCGCGAGATGCGGAAGTTCATCCGGTAGGCGACTGGGCCCGCGCCCTTGACGCGGCGTGTCCGGGTGCGCATCTTGTGGGCGTCCCTTTGGTGGGGGCGCGGCTCATCTTTGAGAATTTGGGGGCGTTTTGGTTTCGACGGGGGTGAGAAGCCCTGGTTGCAAGCCGCGGGTCCCGGTCACCGCGTCAATAAGGCTGGAGGCAGACAACTGCCAATGATGATGTCGAATTCGCTCTGGCCGCCTAAATAACGGACCAGCGCCGTACCACCCTCTCCTCCGCCTACGGGAAGGTGTTGGTGCGCAAATGCAGTGGGCTGCCGTGGGGGTGATGTTCGGCGCACACCCGCGAAAGACAAGCCGGAATGGAAGCTGCCGAGCCCGCTCGTGGGGGCGTCGGCTTCGACGACAAATCGCGAGCTAAGCTTGTAGACGCCAGTCGTGGAACACTTCCGGACCCGGGTTCGACTCCCGGCGCCTCCACTTTTTATCCAGTGATTTCAACGGGTTGCACCCCGTGAAGTCGGCCGGGAAACGATATGTCCGATTTCGTTTCCCGGCAAAGGGGGCGCCCTAGGCCGCCCAATCCATCGGGAACGGGAAACGGTTCCCGCCGATGTTGAAGCTCGCCTTGACGTGAATGATGCAGATTGCATACAATCACATCATGACACTCGAAGCACTCGTCCAGACCCGTGTACCCCGTGAAGTAGCTGAAAGCGTCGCCGCCCTTGCGGCGACCGAGGGCTTGTCGGTGGCTGCGTGGTTGCGGCGGATGCTCATCAAGGAGGCGACGAAGATGCGAATCCGTGCTTGGGTAGTTCAGGGCGCCGAGACTGCCGTCAATCGGGAGATTGCCCCCTCATGCTTGCTTGAGCATGTTCGAGATATCTCGGCCACTGAGGCGGTCGTCCACGTTCTCAACAAGTCGGGGGTGCCCGAGACCCTGAGCGAGGTTTCACGCTACGGGTGGATCAAGGAGCCAGAGAAGTTCCGCTTCTACCTGGAAGGGGGCCCTGCACCGTGGACCGTGGTTCGGGCATGGTGGGACAGTCGTGCCGCCCGTGAGGAGTTGGTCCTGCGGTTGGCCTGACCGCAGATTGACGCCTCCCCGCAGCCGCCCTACACTTGGGTAAGGATTCTGCCCAGGAGGTAAGGAATGCCCACAGCCACCGTCACCAGCAAGGGCCAGATCACCCTCCCCAAGGAGATCCGGGACACCCTGTCCGTTCAGCCCGGTGACCGGGTGATGTTCTGGCGCAACCCGCAGGGCCAAGTTGTCGTTGAGGCCGAGACCCGCAGCCTCATGAGCCTGAAGGGCGTGCTCAAGGGTAAGCGCAAGGGGGTCACGGTCGAGGAGATGAACGAGGCCATCGCCCGGGGGGCGGCGGACGCCAATTCGTGATCGGCCTGGACACGAACGTCCTCGTCCGGTTTGTGGTCGAGGATGATGACGAGCAGACCTTGCGGGCGACCAAGCTCATCGAGGATGCCGTGGAGGCCGGTGACGCCCTCTACGTGAGCGA
>JBMOFP010000005.1:0-65402 GCA_049318805.1 Bradymonadia bacterium | reverse complement strand
CGTGGGCATTGTGGAGAGACAACCCCCGGCAGCGAGCGCCCGGACTGCCCGGTGCTCAGCCCGATCGCTGCTGATTCGGCGGCTTTGCGGGGGGGGCGAAGCTTCATCTCAGCTGATCATCACCGGGGCTCCAGACGGTTTGTGGGGGCAAGCATGCTTACCCAAAATATCGCGGATTCGGAGGTGCTGAATGAGGTAAGTATGCTTGCCAGCTGATCTTCACCGGGGCTCTGACGGTTTGCGGGGGCAAGGAAAGACCGCGTGTTACGCGCTGGATCCGGGCAGCGCGCAACAGGGGTGGACCCACGAGCACCCGTTGCCCGTGGTCACGGCGGTCCGCTCGCTCCGTCCGGAGGCCGAGACCGCCCTGGACGAGCCCGCGCTGCGCTCGGCGATGTTCAGCCCCAGCCCGACGCCCCGGAGCCGGATCGTGACCGCGTCCGCCCTCCCCGAGGCCCCGGAGTCGGTTCCGGTCGAGCCGACGCCGCCCCGCGTCGAGCGACGCGCAGCACCCAACGAAATGCCCCTCGTCGGACCGAACCAGCGCCCGCGGACCTCGGGCTCGCTACCCGTGACGGAGGTCCAGCTCGGCCGTGCGGTCCAGGACCTCGCCCTCCTGGACGTCGAACTTCGAGCGGGCGCCGAGACGCTGCTCCTGGCCGCGGGCGAGGCGGCCGTAGACGCTTTGGTGGCGGCGTTCCCCGGGCACCTGACCGTCGACCGTTTCGCGCAGCCCGCCGGCACCCAGCCGTTCGAGCGGCACAGCGGTTTGCTCCACGCCTTCGCGCGCTTCGGACCGTTGGCGATTCTCCGCCTGCCCGCTCTCTGTCGGCACCTCTCACCGGAGATCCGGTACTACGCCGTTTACGCCTTCACCACGCTGCGCAGCCCGAGGTCGCTCGATCTCGTCGTCGACCGCGTGCACGACTCGGACGCGAGCGTGCGCGACATCGCGCTCTTCACGCTGGAGTCGTACCGGGACTCGGCCCTCTACGAGGGCGCCATCGAACGCCTCCGCGCGGGCCTCCTCGAGGGCACGGGGCGGCAGCGCAAGACCTCCATCGAAGCGGTCGCCCGACTTCGGGTCGCCGAGGCCATCCCCGACCTCGCGGCGCTGCTCGACGACGCCACCCTGGCGCTCCATGACGCGTCGCACCGCGCGTTGGTCGAGGTGACCCGCGCCGATCTGGGCCACGAAGCGTGGAAGTGGCTCCGGTGGTGGGAGAAAAACCGCGCGCGACCCCGCATGGAGTGGCTGCTCGACGGTCTGCTCAACGAGCAACGACCGGTGCGCGCCGGCGCCTTCCAGGAGCTTCGGCGCGCCACACATCAGAACTACGGCTACCTGGTCGACGCCCCGCCGATGGAGCGCCGCGCGGCCTGGGAGCGATGGATGAAGTGGTGGCGCGAGCACGGACGCGCGCAATACACGACGTATCGATGAGCCGGGCCACGATGGGGGCCGCGGCTTGACGGTGGGGCGCGCAAACCGGTAGAAGCCGCGCGGCATGAGCGAGGCCGTTGCCCCCCCGTCGACCCCTGTGTGGCGCGACCTGATCGCGTTGGCGAAGCCGCGCATCACCCTCCTCGTGATCATCACCACCGCGGGCGGCCTCTGGCTTGCGCCCGGGCGCCTCGGGTGGACCGCGTTGATCGCGACCCTCGTCGGGACCGTCGTGGTCGTCGCGGCCGCGAACGCCCTGAACTGCTACCTCGAGCGCGACTCCGACAAACTGATGGCCCGGACACGGGACCGGCCCCTCCCCGCCGGTCGGCTCGCCCCGTCGGTCGCCCTCTTCTTCGGCCTGGCCCTCGCCGCGTTCTCCTTGCCGGTGCTCACGTTCCTGGTGAACCCGGTCACGGGCCTGCTCGCCGCCACGGCGCTCGTCAGCTACGTTTGCCTCTACACGCCCCTCAAACACCTCGGGCCCATCGCGCTCGTCGTCGGCTCCGTCCCGGGTGCGATGCCTCCGCTCCTCGGGTGGTCCGCCGTCACGGGGGGGACCGAGTGGCCCGGGCTCGTGCTCTTCGGCATCCTCTTCATCTGGCAGATCCCCCACTTCCTGGCGATCGCGATTTACCGGCAGAGCGAGTACGACCGGGCAGGCATCCGCACCCTGCCCATCGTGCGCGGTGTCCGAACGACCAAGTGGCACGCCGTGGCCTGGTCCGTGCTGCTGCTCCCGGTCAGCTTGGCGCTCGTGCCGTTGGGGGTCGCAGGGCCCGTGTACTTCGCGGTCACGCTCGCCCTCGGGCTCGGCTTCCTCGGATTCGCCTTGGCCGGCTTCAAGGCCGCGTCCGATGCCCTGTGGGCGCGGAATTTCTTTTTGTATTCGCTGATTTACCTGACCGTGCTGTTCGCAGTGCTCGTCCTCGACGCCGGCCCCCTGCATGTCGGCTGAGGCCCCCCTGCTCCAGATCTCCGGCCTGCGCGCGGGATTCAAGAAACGTACGGTGCTGGAGGGGGTCGACTTCCACGTCGCTCCCGGCGAGATCTTCGGTCTGCTCGGGCCCAACGGCAGCGGGAAGAGCACTACGTTCCTGGTGCTGACGGGCCTCCTGGTCCCCCACACGCTCACCCTGCGCTTCGAGGGCCAGGTCGTCTCGCCCGGTGCGCGGAGCCTGCGCCGCCACACGGGCGTCGTCTTCCAGAGCCCGAGCGTCGATCCGAATCTCTCCCCGCGCGAGCACCTCGAGCTCACGGCGCGCCTGCACTCCCTGCCCCGGACCGACGCCGCGTCGCGCATCGACGAGTTGCTGGCATTCGCGGACCTGTCGGACCGTGCCGGAGACAAGGTGCGCACGCTCTCCGGCGGCATGCGTCGCCGGCTCGAGCTCGCGCGGGCGCTCGTGCACCGGCCGCGACTGCTGATTCTGGACGAGCCCACGGTCGGTCTGGACCAAGCGTCCTTCGAGCGCACGTGGGAGCGTCTGGAGGCGCTGCGCGCCCGCGAGGGCCTGACCCTGCTGCTCACCACCCATCGACCCGAAGAGGCGGCCCGGTGCGACCGTCTGGCGCTTCTGGACGCCGGACGTATCGTGGCCACGGACACGCCGGCCAGACTGCAGGCCTCGGTCACCGGGGACATCGTCACGCTGACGGCGCGGGAGCCCGAGACGCTGGCGCAGTGGCTCAAGGAACGCTTCGATCTGGACGCGCGGGTCGTTCGCGACACGGTGGTTCTCGCCTGCGAGCGGGGCCACGAGTGGATTCCGCGGATCGTCGAGGCCTTGCCCACCGGTCGCCTCGAGGCCGTCAACCTCCAGAGACCGACCCTCGCCGAGGTCTTCCGCCAGCTCACCGGGCGGACCTTCTTCAGCGCGGAGAACGCGCCATGAACCACGCTTTGAGAGACGACCTCGCGACCGTGACCGTCCTGGCGCGGCGTGAGCTTCTACGATTTCTGCGTCAGCCCACGCGCCTCGTCGGCGCGCTCATGCAGCCGGTGGTCTTCTGGCTCCTCATCGGCGGCGGTCTCGCGTCCACCTTCCAGTACGCGACCGCTCCGGGCGTCGGCTACATGCAGTACTTCTTCCCCGGGATCGTGGTCATGATGGTGCTCTTCGCCAGCATCTTCGGCACGATCACCGTCATCGAGGACCGCCACGCCGGCTTCCTCCAGTCCGTTCTGGTCAGCCCGGGCTCACGCACGGCGGTGGTCGTCGGCAAGTCCCTCGGCGTCGCCAGCGTGGGGCTCGTTCAGGCCGCGCTTTTCCTCGGCCTCGCGCCGACCGCGGGCTTCGGCTTCGGCGACATCCACTGGGTGCCGCTCGTGGCTTTCCTGGTCGTGGGCGCTCTCGGCCTGTCGGCGTTCGGCTTCGCGCTGGCGTGGCTCACGGACTCCACCCAGGGGTATCACGCGGTCATGAGCATCCTTCTGCTCCCCGCGTGGGTGCTCTCCGGGGCGATGTTTCCCCCGGGGGAGTCGGGCGGCGTGCTCGCGACGCTGCTCCGATTGAACCCCATGAGCTACATGGTCAGCGGCGTGCGCGGTGCACTGCAGGGCGATGCCCGCGCCGTACCCGCACTCTCCGGCTCCGTCGAGGGCGACTTCCTCTGGGTCGCCGCCTCCGCGGTGTGCGCGATCGCCGTGGCGACCTACTTCGTGCACAAGCGCCGCTGAGCGAAAACCTCAGAACATCAGCGTCGCGCTCATCCGCACGTTGAAGACCGTGGTCTCCTCGACCCTCAGCCGACGCCCGAGCGCGTCGATGGAGCGTACGTAGGTCGGGTTCTGCTCTTCGGCGCTCCAGTTCCCGTCGGCGCGTGACTCGACGATGCCCGTGCCGTTGAGGTCCTTGCCCACGTCCGCGGTGCTGATGAAGTGCTCGGTGTCGTGGGCCAGGGAGAGCTCGGTCCCGATACGGAGGTGCTGGCTCGTCTGGAGACCGAAGCCGAGGTGCGCCTTCGCGGTGACGAACTGTTCGACCGTCGTGATGCCGTCGAAGGCCTGACCGGCAAGCTCGGAGTTGCTGTCCGGGTTGTAGCAGGAGCGATTCGGATCAACAGCCGCGCGCGGATCCGTCGGGCAGTCGCGCCCTCCGCTCGCCAGCGCATCGAAGAGCTCGGAGTAGTCGCGGCCCTCGGCGTGGTAGTGCGCTCCGAGCCCCAGGTCGAAGAAGAGCTTGATGCCCCGCTCCGCCTGCTCGTAGGGCACGAACTCGCTGCCGACCAGGAAGCCGACGACTGCGCCCGGGCCCACTCGCTCCTGGGCGAAACGATAGTCCTTGAACAGCGAGTCCGAGGACGGCACGTGGAGCGTGCCATCCACGCGCACGTAGGGCTCCGTGTATCGGAAACGCCGCGAGACGGCGGTGGCCGCGGTCAGCGCATGCACCCCACGGCCGACGCCTTCGTTGTCGGCCTTCATGACCTCGCCCGTCGGCAACCGCCACGCGAACTCGAGCAACCAGGTCGCGCGCGCCTGGTCGCGCTCCTGATTGTAGGGCGACCACCGCAAGGCGAGCTGCATGTCCCCGAAGCCGCCGCGGGTCGGCAACTCGGCGGGCGGCACGTCGAACAGGTTCTCGGGGTCCTCCATGACCGGCTCGCCGTCCGGACCGAGCACGACGCGCCCGTTGACGACCCGCTGTCGAGAGCCCGGGGCGATGGTGCTGATCGTCGGATCCACGGCGACGCCGTTCGGATCGCCGCTGTTGCCGGCGAACCGGACCTCCTGCGTGTCTTCGATCACGACGGGCGCCTCGATGGCGAGCTCGAGATCGCGGTACAGACCGAAGCGGAGCCGAGGCGTGAGGGTGTGCGTGATGCGCTGAATGCGCAGCTCCTTGGCGTGGACCATCTGCCCGACGCCCGGGAGCGCCGAGTCACACGTGTCCAGGGTCTGCGCCGGGTCGCACGGGAACTCGCGGGTGATCTTCGCGCGACGCAGCGTGCGGTCGTAGGCGACGTCCGCGGTCACGTCGAAGGGATCGTCCCCATCCGCGGCGTCGACGACGTCCGTGAGGACCGACGCCAGCGCAGGCGCCGGCCCCAGCCCGCTGAGCGCGAAGAACATCGAGAGCCCTCGCCGTGGCCGCTGCATGCAACCCCCCGCGTTCCACCGTGAAGGCCCAGCCCGGGCCCATTGCAGGAGAACTTACCGCTCCGGTTCGCGGAGCCCAAGTTCCTTCATCTTGATCTGCAAGCTCTTGCGCGAGATTTCCAGCTTTCGCGCGGCGCGTGTCACGTTGCCGGCGGTCTCGGCGAGGGCGCGCTCGATGAGGTCGCGCTCCACGACCTGGGTCGTCCAACGCACCACGTCCTTGAGCGCGGTGACGCCCACGGGGCCAGAGAACGGGGGAATCGGGGGCTGCGCTGGCCCCCCCGCCAAGCGCCCGGTGAACTCGATGGGCAGGTCCTTCACCTCGATCACGGGCCCGTCGCAGAAGAGCAGCGTGCGCTCGATCACATTCTCGAGCTCGCGGATGTTGCCTGGCCAGGGGTAGGCCTGCAGGGCCGTCATGGCGTCGTCCGAGAAGCGCTCCAGTCCCTTGCGCGAGAGCTTCTGCATGTACTTCCCGAGCATGTGCTCGGCCAGCGCGGGTACGTCTCCCGGCCGGTCACGCAGCGGCGGCAGCGCGATCGGGACCACGTTGAGCCGATAGTACAGGTCGTCTCTGAACTTGCCGTCGGCCACGTCCTTGGCGAGGTCGCGGTTCGTCGCGGCGATGAGCCGCACCTCGACCCGACGCGTCGTGATGCCGCCCACCCGCTCGAACTCGCTCTCCTGCACGGCCCGGAGCAGCTTGACCTGCATCTCGGTCGAGACCTCGCCGATCTCGTCGAGGAAGAGCGTCCCCCCGTGGGCGAGCTCGAAGCGACCGGGTTTGCTGGCGACCGCGCCGGTGAAGGCGCCCTTCTCGTAGCCGAAGAGCTCCGACTCGATGAGGCCCTCGGGGATCGCGGCGCAGTTCACACGAATGAACGGACGCCCCGCGCGCCCGCTGTGCTCGTGGAGCGCGCGGGCCACCAACTCCTTGCCCGTCCCGCTCTCCCCCGTGATGAGGACCGTGGAGGGCGTCGCCGCGACCCGGTCGATGATCTCGAAGACGCGGTGCATGAGCGGTGAGTTCCCGATCAAGCCGTAGCGTCCCGACCCGTCCCCCCGGGCCAGGTTCGTGCTTTCGAACTCCGCGAGCGCGCTGGTCCGTACCGCCTTGGCCAGGATGCGGCCGAGCTCGGCCTGGTCGAAAGGCTTCGTGATGAAGTCGAACGCGCCCGCCTTCAACGCCTCCACCGCCGCGTCGACCGTACCGTGGGCCGTGAGCAGGATCACCGGCGTCTCGGGGCTGCGCACCATGACCCGCCGCAGCACGGCCATGCCGTCGACCTGCGGCATGCGCAGATCGGTCAGGACCGCCGCGTACCGCTCGTCGTCGAGCATCAGCAGAGCCTCGGCGCCGTCCTCGGCCGTGTCGACCTCGTAGCCATCCCGCCGCAGCATGGCGCCGAGCACCTTGCGCAGGTTGGCCTCGTCGTCGACGACCAGAATCCGGTCCGCCATGCCTCGAGGTCCTCCGGGGTCGATGGTAGGCACCACGGACGCGCGCGGCAACCGCCCTCGCCTGCTATAACCTCCGTCGCATGCCGTCTTCGTCCACAGCACGCCTCGCTGCCTCGCGTCTCGTGTGGCCCGCGGCCGCCGTGTGGATGCTTTCGGTGCTGGTGGGGCTCGGACTCGGCCGCGCCCACGCCGGGCGCCCGACGCCCTCGTGGCGCACCATCGACACGCCGCACTTCCAGGTGCACTACCCGCTGGGCCTCGAGGCCGTCGCGTTCCGCACGGCGCGCATCTGCGAAGAAGCGCATCGGGCGCTCACACCGGTGCTTCGCCACCGACCTACGCAGCGCACCCAGGTCGTCGTCAGCGACTTCGGTGACTCGGCGAACGGATCGGCGACCGCGATCCCGTCGCTCGAGATGAACATCTACGCGGCGCCCCCGAACCTCGACGGCAATCTCAACGACTACGACGACTGGCTCCGTGTGCTCGTCTACCACGAGTACGCGCACATTCTTCACCTGGACACGGTCTCGGGCCTGCCCGAGCTGTTCAACAAGGTCCTGGGCCGCAGCTTCGCGCCCAACCAGAACATGCCCTCGATGGTGATCGAGGGCACCGCGGTGTGGCTCGAGAGTAGGACCTCCGCGCGTGGACGCATCCGTTCGGCGTGGTTCCGCGGGTGGCTGCGAGCGGCCGCGCTCGACGGCACGTTGGCGCCCCTCGACGTCGCCGTTCACGCCCCGCTCGACTTCCCCGGGCCGAACGTCTGGTACATGTACGGCGGGCATTTTGTCGATTGGCTGACGCGCACCCACGGCGAGGCCGGGCTCGCCCGTGTCTTCGAAGCCTACGGCGACGACGTCATGCCCTTCGCGCTGAACGCGGCGTTCATCGAGGGCTACGGTCTGTCCCTCGTCGAGGCCTGGAACGCGTGGCAAGAGGACCTGCGTCGCCGCTCCACGAGCGAGCTCGACGCGCTGCGCACCGAGGGTCCCCCGACCCCCTGGCGACGCCTCACCGAGACCGGACAGCGCCACGAAGACGCTCGTTTTTTCCCCGACGGCCGCCTCGCCGCCCTCGAGCTCGACGAAGACGCGCCCGCCGCGCTGTGGGTCCGCTCCCCGGAGGACGACTTCGCGACACGCCGCAAGCTGCTCGAGCTCGATGGAACCGACCACTTCGACGTGTGCAGCGATGGCTCGTTGGTGCTCGACCGCGTCGACCGCTTCGACGGCCTGTGGTCCGGATACGACCTGTACCGTTGGCGCGGCCGCGCCCTCGAGCGCGTGACGCGCGGCGCACGGATTCGGGAGCCGGCCTGCGGCCCGGATGGACGCTTCTTCGTGGGTGTCCAGGTCCTCGAGGGCAGGACCCGGCTCGTGCGCGTGGACGCCGCGGACGGGGCCGTGCGTGTCCTCGCCGACCCCGGCGGCCTGGGGCAGGTGGCGTTTCCGGCGGTGAGCCCCGACGGCCGGTGGGCCGTTGCGACCGCGCTCGTCGACACCCGCAGGACCCTCTGGCTGGTCGACCTGGAGACAGGCAACCAGCGCGCGCTGACGGACGACGACGCGCTCTCCATCCATGCGCGCTTTACGCCGGACGGGCGCGCCGTTCTCTACGCCTCGGACCGCTCCGGCGTGCTCGAGCTGTACCGTCGCGACCTGGACGCCGACGCGGCCGTTCGCTTGACCCGAACGGTGACGGGCGTCACCGGCCCCGCGCTCTCGCCCGACGGGCGGTACCTCGTTGCGAGCCTACTGGTCGCTCGCGGTGAGGACCTCGCGGTGGTCCCGACCGCGGGCCTCCTCGCGGGCCCCCAGGGCGCCGCACGGCCCGTTGAAGCCATCCGTCCCGACGTCGGGGCGGTCCCCTTGCCCTCGCGCCCCTACGCCCCTCTGGAGACCCTCGCCCCCGTGGCCTGGTCCCCGGCCTTCGCGCTGTCCAGCCCGGAGGACACCGCGAGCCAGGTCGGGTTGCTCGTCGAGGCGGCGGACGCGGTCGGCCGCCACATCGTCTTCGGCGACTTCAATACGTTGCCGAAGGAGCAGGACTGGCGCGCGCAGGTCGCCTACGCCTACCGCGGGCTCACACCCTCGCTGAACGCGACCGTCGCCCGGACGACACGCATTCGACCGGGCGGCGCCTACTACACGGGCGCCCGTCACGACTGGCGCGAGTCGATCTCCACGCTGGCCGTCGGCGCGTCGTTGCCCTTCAGCCGCGCCGGGCACTCGGCCTCCGCCTCGATGCGCTACGTCTACGAGCGTCTCGAGCCCCTGGGCAATAACACCCCGACCTTCGACCCCCTCGACCGCGCCCCGGCGTTCCCCAGCGCGAGCGCGGGGGGCAACCTGGTCGTCGGGCTGAGCTGGTCGAGCCGGGACAGCGCGTTGCTCGCGCTCAGCTCCGAGACCGGCGGGAGCGCGAACGTCACGCTTCGACTGCGCGACCCGATGCTCGCGGGCGAGGCGAGCACGGCCGAGGTCTTCTGGGACACCGCGCGCTTCGTAGACCTCTGGGGTCGCCATGTGCTCGCGCTGCGTCTCTCGGGCGCCGTCGGCGTGGGCGACGACGTCCGCGGGGTCTACTACGCGCTGAGCCCGGCCCCCGAGCGCAACCTGCTGCTCGACGCGTTGGACCAGATCTACTTCGGCTCGACCTACTTGCGCGGCTTCCCCACGGGCACGGTCGCCGGCCCGCGGTACCTGTTGGGCACGGCGGAGTATCGACTCCCTGTTTTCGACCTGTACCGCGGCTTCGGCACGGCCCCCGTCTTCGGCCGCAACGTCACCTTCGCCGCATTCACGGACTGGGCGCAGGCGCGCGAGCGCGACTACCGCCTTTGGCCGAACGCGTTTCGTAAGTCCTTCGGTCTCGAGGTCGCGGCCCGCGGCGTGCTCGGATGGCGTCTCCCTGTCGACGCCCGCCTCGGCGCGGCCCGAGGGCTCGGTGCGGACGGCGAGACGCAGTTCTACTTCTTCCTCGGCCCCTGGTTCTGACGATGTCCGAGACCCAACGCGGCCTGGTCGTGGGGCTCTTGCCCCTCCTGCTCTTCTACGGTGCCGAGGCCGTCGCCGACACCCCCACGGCCCTCGCCGTCACGCTCATGTATACGGTCGCCGAGCTCGCATGGACCTGGCGACGCGACCGGCGCATCGAGCGGACCACCCTCTACATGTCGGCCCTGGTCCTTGGGCTCGGCGGGCTCTCGCTCGCCTCGGACGACCCGCGCTTCATGTACGCGATGCCGGTCATCGGCGACGCGGCCCTCGCCCTGGTGCTGCTCGTGAGCGTCGGCCGTGGCCAGCCGCTGCTCCGCGTCCTCGCCGAGAAGCAGCAGCCCGCGCTGAACGACGACCCGCACGTCCGACGATTTCTGGGGGGCATGACCCTGCGGCTCGGTCTGAACTTCATCCTGCACGGCCTCGCTTGTCTGTGGGCCGCCGGCGTCTCCCATGAGACCTGGCTCTTTGTGTCCGGCCTCGGGCAGTGGCTCTTCTTCGGCGCCCAGATGGTGCTCGAGGCCGTGCTCGCGCGTCGCCTGCCCGCCCCGGACTGACCGCGCGGTCCCCACCCGTTGCTCCCCATGGCCGGGCGTCTGCATAATGCCGGCCCTTTCTGTGCTGGGGATGGCAATGCGACCTCTGAGCTTCCTCCTCCTGTGTCTCGTCGCCTCCGCGGGCTGCGACGACGCCGCGAACTCGGCGCCGGCGGGCGGCGGGACGCCCGATCCCTCCCGCGCCGACCAGGGCGTGACGGGTGATGGCGCCTTCGTCTCACCCGAAGGTGTCTCCCTGACGATCACCCAGCCCCTCGAGGGCGCGCTGTTGGCGACCCGGAGCCTGACCGTGAAGGGCACCTACGTGGGGACACCCGCCGCCATCATGGTCGACGGCGTGAGCGCCCGCCTCGTCGATGGTCTCTTCGACGCGACGATCACCGTCGAGGACGGCCCCCGCACCATCGTCGCCACCGGCGGGGGCGCGACGGCGCAGGTCACGGTCACCATCGACGCGACCCCCCCCGACGTCGTCATCGACGCGCCGCAGCGGGGTCGTTGGCAGGCCGCGGGCGACACCGCGTTGCGCTTCACGGCCGAGGACGAGAGCGGCCTCGCGCGGGTCACGATCAACGAGCGGGACGTGCCTCCGGGCCGCGGACCGACTTTCGACGAGCCCTTCACGCTCCCCGAGGGCCTCAACGTGCTCGGCGTCGCGGCCTACGACACCGCCGGCAACGTCGGCCGGGAGAGCGTCTCTGTGCTCGTCGGCGAGACGCGTGACCCGGCGCTGCCCGTCTCGAGCGCGTTCCGACTCCGGGTCGGCGCCCGCGGACTGACCGGTATCGGTCAAGTCGCCGCCCGCGCCTTCGACGCACTCGACCTGACGACCTTGCTGCCGACCGAGCCCATCGAGGTGCTGGGCGTTCTCATCGAGCTCGTCGGCGCCGAACACGCGCCCGGGACGACGATCGACCTCACGGCGGACGGCGACAGACTCGCGGCGTACCTCCGGGTCGAGCGGCTCGTCGTCGACGTCACTCTCGAGATCGATGGCAACCGTTATCCCCTGTCCCTGCGCGCAGCGGCCATCGAGGCCCGCGCGCTGGTGTCCCCGACCGTCCTGGATGGCCAGATTCGGACCGGGATCACCGACCTGCAGGTCGAGCTCGAAGGCTTCTCGGTCGACCTCGCGGGGGTCCCGCCCTTCGGCGGCGGCGGAAATGCCGAAGAGACCAGCCTCGAGGCCGCGCTCGAGACGATGGCCACCGCCTTCGCCGTGCAGTACGTGCCGAGCGTCGTCGACGATGCCCTGGCCGATTTCCAGAAGACCTTCGACCTCGAACTCCTGGACGTGGGCTTCGAGATCGAGCTCGTGCCCGAGGCCGTCGCGGTCTCGGGCGGCGGCCTACTCCTGCGCGCGGGTGCGGCGGTTCGACTGACACAGCCGCCCCTCGAGGCCGAGGCGATCGTGCCCGGGTACCTCGGTCGGCCTTCCGCGTGGGACGACGCCCCCGAAACCGAGGACGTGGCGCTCGCCATCGACGACGACTTCCTGAACCTCTTCCTCTATCAATTCTGGCGGTCTGGGCGCGGCTTGCCGGTGATCGATCGTGCCTTCCTCGCCACACAGCCGACCGCCGCCGACCTCGTGCTCGGCTTCCTGGGCGGACTGGTGCAGACCGCGTGGCCGGACCTGCCCGCGAACACCCCGTTCCTCATCGAACCGAAGCTGCCGCTCCCGCCCTTCGTGCGCGTTCAGCCGGGGCAGACCGGCGCAGGCCTGTCCGTGGCCGTGGGTGACCTCGGGGTCCACGTGAAGACCGACGACGCGAACGCCCGCAGCCTGATCGACGGCGCGGCGTCGTTGGTCTTCGTCGGGGACGTCCGCCTCGAGCCCGGCGCCCAGGGCGCGGGGCCCACCCTCGCGCTCGAGCTCTCCTCGACGGTGGCGACCTTCGACGTGCTCAACCCCGAGCTGCGCGGCGCCGTCGAGGCCACGCTCGAGTCGCCCGTCCTCAGCCTCCTCGAGGTACTCGGCGAGACTCTGCCGGACCTCGTCTCGGGGCTGCCGCTGCCCGGCGTCGGCACACTCCCGGTCACCGACCTCTCCGTCGGTGTGGCGGGCCCAAGCGGCGACTTCCTGCGCCTCGACGCTCGCATCGCGCCCTGAGGCGTCCTGGCCTGCTCAGCGCTCGCCGCGGAGCGCGAGCACCACCCGGTAGGCCTCGTCGCGATCCACGCCGGTTCTGCGCGCCAACTCGCGGGCCGCACGGGCGCCGGTGAAGCCCTCTTGCTGTATGGCGCGCGCCGCGGCGTGCAGTGTGTCGGCGTCCGGGAGCGCCTCCTCCGGAGCGCCGCCGATCAACAGCACGACTTCGCCACGCACGACCCCCGGATCGGCGACCAGGTCGGCCAGGGTGCCGCGGTGGAACTCCTCGAAGCGCTTCGTGAGCTCGCGCGCGATGACGGCGGGACGGCCTCCGCCCATCGTGTCGTGCGCGGACTGCAAGACCTCCACCAGGTCGTGGGGCGCGACGTAGAAAACGAGCGTCTCCTGGGCGCCCGTGAGGGCCTCGAAGAAACGTCGGCGCGCCTCCACCTTGGCCGGGGGAAAGCCCAGGAACCGGAAGCGGTCCGTCGGTAGCCCCGCGCCGGCGAGCGCGGCCACGACCGCGCAGGGTCCAGGCACCGTGACGACCGCGTAGCCCGCCTCGACCACGGCGCGGACCAGGCTGTAGCCAGGGTCGCTGATCGTCGGCGTGCCCGCGTCCGAGACGAGCGCCACCTGCCCACCAGACTCGAGGACCTCGACGATGCGTGCGCTTCGGGCGCGCTCGTTGTGGTCGTGCACCGCGAGGAGCGGGCGACCGGGCAGACCGAGCAGCTCGAGGAGTTGCCCCGTTCGCCGCGTGTCCTCGCACGCCACGAGCGAGGCCTCCCGCAGCACACGCAGGGCGCGCAGCGTGATGTCCTCGAGATTCCCGATGGGGACGGCGACGACGTGGAGTCGACCCGCCTCAGCCAATGGCGAGACCCAACGCCTTGCGGAGCTTGAAGTAGTTCTCGCTCAGGGCGAAGAGCACGATCTCGCGGACCCGGTCCTGCACCGGGGCCTTGCTGAACTGCCCCGTCTCGTTCTTCAGGCTGCGCACCGCCGCCCCGAGATCGTTGCTGAGCAGGAAAGCCAGGCGATTGGAGGAGTGCTCGACCATCTCCAGCCACTTCGACAGGTTCAGGTGCTGCTGGGGATTCTCGCTCATCTTGGTGATGAACTTCTGGAGCTCGGCCAGGTCCGCGGGCGGGATCGCCCGATAGGCCTCGATGAGCCCCTCGTCCTTCACCGGCACGTCCGTCGCCGGATTCACGAGCTGCATGACGCCGTACACGATGCGTGCGAGGCGGTCCTTGCGGCGCTCGTACGTCGGGTCGATGGTCGCCAGGTAGTAGTGCTGGCCCATCACAAAGAGCTGCTTGGCGAGGATGAACGCCAGCTCTTGCAGGGACCGACCGCTGAGCACGTCTGCGCCGACCATCATGCCGGGCGGATTCAGGTTCGCCGTCACGATGCCGGAGCCGCCGTCGGGCGCCCGGTAGACCTCGACGCGGGTCAGCCGCGTGACCTGGGTCACGTAGTTGAGCACGCTGTTGAACGGCGTCTGCTCCGTCGGCTCGAGCAGGTCCTTCTTCTTGTGCAGCTTCAGATCCTTGTGCTGCACGGCCATGAGCGGCACGGAGTACTGGTACATCCGCTGGAAGAACTGGGCCAGCAGGAGGCTCTGCTCGGGGTGGTAGACGAGGGCCCACTGCTCGTTGTCGAGGGCCTTGCGCGCCTGCGTCAGGGTCTTGGAGCGGTACTTCTCGAAGAAGGCGCGCTCGTCGGCGTTGGCGTGGCCCAGGTACGAGAGCACCTGGCAGACACACCAGGCCTCGTCGAAGCGCTGGCTCTCCATGAAGAGCCGGCGCAGCTGCTGGTAGCTCTCCACGTGCTGCGGCTTGAGCTCGATCATTCGATAGTGCTCGGCCACGGCGCGGTCGGGCTGCTCGTTGAGCTCGTAGAGCTCAGCCACGATCGTGTGCGTCTGGAGGTCGTCGGGCTGACGACCGAGGGCGATCTTGTAGGCCTTGATCGCCTCTTCGTACTTCTTCAGGCGCGACCGGTTGATCTCACCCAGGCCCTTCGCGAGCGTGATGATCAGCTTGTCGTCGAGCTTCTGCTCCATCGCCCGCTTGAGCATCTTGCGGTAGTAGCGATCCTGGCGCTCGTAGTCCCGCTCCTGGGTGAGGATCTGGTCGATGGCCTGGAAGGCCTTCAGCATCGCCGGGTCCGCGTCCAGTGCCTTGTCCAGCGTACGGACGGCGACGAAGTTGTCCTTCAGCTCGTCCCGCTGAATGACACCGACGGTGTAGTAGTACTTGGCCTGACGCGCCAGGTCGCGCTCGAGCTCCGCGAGGCGCGTGAGGATGTCCACGGCCTCCGCCCAGAGGCGAGCCTCCTGGTACAGGTCCAGCAGCTTGCCGAGCACGATGCGGCTGTCGGCCTGGAGCCCGAGAGCCTCCTTGTAGGCCTCGATCGCGCGGGACGGGCTGCGCAGCTGCTCCTTGAAGATGTCGCCGATGCTGACGAGGGACAGGAACTGCTCGTTCGCGTCCTTCGTGAGCTCCAGCAGCTTGCGCCGGAAGTTGATGACGTCTTCCCAGTCGCCCTGCTTCTCATGCACGTCGACGATGGCGCGCAGCACCTCCTCGTTGTGCGGCGCGAGGTCCAGCGCCTTACGGAAGAAGTCGAGCGCCTTGCGCCGCTCGCCGACCTTCAGCTTCACCAAGCCCTGGCGGAAGAAGACGTCGACGACCTCCTCGTCCCGCAGGTTCTCGCGGTGGTGCACGAGGATCGTCTGGTAGATCTTGAACGCGCGGTCCCAGTCCTCCCGACGGAAGAGCAGGTTGCCCATGCCCTGCAGCGTCGGCAGGTGCGTGCTGTCGAGCTCGTAGGCCTGCTTGTACTGGGCGACGGCCTTCTCGTCCTTGTGGAGCTGCTCGGCGACGTAGCCCAGCTTGTACGCGAGCGCCTGCAGGTCGCGCGGGTCCACGCCCTCACGCTGCCGCGCCTCGAGGATCAGGTCGAGCAGGGGTTCGGCGCGCTCCCACCGCTGGTCGCCGAGGTAGACCTCCACGAGGGGCGCGGCCGCGGAGACGTTGCGGTCGTCCAGGTCCATCGCCTGCTCGTAGTAGTCCACGGCCGTGCCGCGGTCTTCGAGTGAGCGCTCGTACACCTGCCCGATCTCGAAGAGGCACATGCTCTTCTCGGGCAGACTCCGGGTCGCGGCCTCGATCATCTTCAGGGTGCGCACGACCTCGGGCCACTCGGCGCGCTGCACGTGCAGGCCCTTGAGGGCCACGAGCGCCGGCAGGAAGTTCGGGTCGTGCTCGAGCGCGCTCTTGTACCAGGTCTCGGCCTGGTCGAGGTCGCCGATGCGCTCCTCGTAGATCCGGCCCACCCGGAAGATCCGGTCGAGCACGGCGCCCCGGTCCGACAAGAGTCGGGACTCGCGGCTGAGGGCGTCGATGGCGTTGGGCCAGTCCTGAACCTCGGCGAAGAGCTCACCGAGCGTCGAGAGGGTCTGCAGGTGCTGCCCGTCGAGCTCGAGGACCGGGCCGAGAGTCTCGATCGCGGCGTACGGGTCCCGCAGCTGCTCACGATAGAGCCGCGCCAGGGCGGTCGAGTTCTCGATGCGTGCCCGCGTGTCCTGGACCGCGTCCAGGTGAAGCCGATACACCTCGGCCAGGTCGTGCCAACGCTCGTGGCTCGTGTAGAGCCGCTCCAGGGCGCGCACGGGCTGGGGGTTCGATGCGTCGACCGACAGCATCTTGCGGTAGGTCTCGATCGTCGCCGAGGCGTCGTTGAGCTCAGTCTCCTGGATGTGCGCGATGCGACCGTAGATCGTGAGCTGCTGCGTGGGCTCGGTCCGCACGTTCAGCATCATCTCGTACACGTCGAGCAGCTCGGTCCAACGCACGCGGGCGGTGAAGAGCTTCTCGAGGGCGATCATCGCGTCGAGGCACCGATCATCGACGGAGAGCGCCTGGCGGTAAGCCTCCACGGCCCGATCGGGCGCGCTGAGCCGCCCTTCGTAGAGCTCGCCGATGCGGAGGTGACACTCGACGATCTGAGCGCTGTCGTACAGCACCTGGGCCTGACGCGTCAGGGTGTGCACCAGGTCCTGCCACCGCTCGCGGGTCGCGTAGAGCCGCTCGAGCGCCTGCAGCGTCGACATCTCGGTGTCGTCGATCGCCATGACCTGCTGCCAGGCGTCGATGGCCGCATCGGGTCGCTCGAGGCGTTCCTCGAGGATGCGCGCCATCTTCTCCAGGGCGGCCTTGCGCTCGTCCGGCTCGTTGGAGAGCTCGGCGCGGCGCTGGAGCACGGCGACGACCTCGGGCCACTTGTTGTAGCGCTCGAGCAGGTTCTCGAGGGCGCCCAGGGCCCGCGCATTGTCGGGCTCGATGGTCAGCACATACTGGTAGTGGGTTCCGGCGTGCTCGGGTGTGCCCAGGTGTCGGTCGTACCAGCCTGCGACCCGAAGGTGCAGAGGGACGGAGTCGGCGGTCTGGCCGATGCTCTGAATGACCCCTTCGTACAGCGAGACGAGCTCGTTCCACTTGCCCTCGATGCCGGCGAGGCGCTCCAGCTCGGCGCCGAGACCCTCGTCGTCGCGGCTCTCCTCGAAGGCCTTGGACAGGACGACGAACGCGTTGTCCGCGCTCTGGAGCTTGTCCTCGAAGACGAAGGCGGTCCGCTTCAAGAGCGCTTCACGCTCGAAGGCCTCGGTCGTGTGCTCGACCCGCACGAGGAGCAGGTTGACCAGCTCCTCCCACTGCATGTCGGCCTCGTAGAGGCGCTCGAGCTCCTGCGAGGCGTCGAGGCTCGACGGCTGCAGCTCGATGATCTGGGCGTACGCACGCTTCGCGCCGTCCACCTCACCGATGTTCTTCTCCCACATCTCGGCGATGCGGAAGAGGATGCTCGTACGGTCGAAGAGGTCGGCCGTACCCTCGGCCTTCCGCTCGAGCACGGCGACACAGGACCGCCAATCCTCGGCGGCGGTGTGCAGCTCTTCGAGCGCGTCGATGGCGTCCGGGTCCTGCGGCTCGACCGCGAGCAGGCTGTTCCACGCGCGAATCGCCTCGGTCGGGTTCTCCAGCGACTTCTGGTAGAGCTCACCGAGCTGTCGATAGAGGTCGACTCGACGCGGATCACCGCCCGGCAGCAGCTCGAGCAGCCGGTGGTTCGTCCGGGCCAGCTCGGCGAAGTCGGCCGTGCGCTCGTGCAGGCCGCGGATGGCCCACAGTGCGCCCTCGTGCAGCGGATCGAGGGCGAGGACTTTGCCCCAGCTCTCGAGCGCGTTGCGCTCGCGATCGAGGTGGTCCCCCCACACGCGGCCGAGCTTCGCGAAGAGCTCCAGCTCGCGCACGGGATCGTTCTCGACGAGGTTCACCTGCCGCTCGCACACGTCGACCAGCTCGCGCCACCGCTCGAGGGCCTCGTGCAGCGTCTCGAGGGCGCGCAGCGCCTCGGGCTCCTCGCCCTTGAGGTCGAGCACCTTGTTCCACAGGTCGATGGCGTCCTCGGGACGACCGAGCGCGTTCTCGGCGATGCGCGCCATGGACGCGTAGAGCTCGGCCTTGCGCACGTCGAGCTCGGCGACCTCGGACATCCGCCCATACACGTCGTAGAGCGGCTCCCACTCCTCACGCGCGTGGTAGATGCGCTCGAGTCGCTCGAGGGCCCCCAGGTGGTGCGGGTCCTGGTCGAGGATGCCGCGGTACTGACCGACCGCGAGGTCCAGCTCGCCGAGGTAGGTCTCGTAGACCTGGCCCAGGCGGAACATGTACGCGAGCAGCTCGGCTTCGTCGTAGGTCGAGCTGATCTCACGCTTGAGGACGTCCACGAGCTCCGCCCAGCGGTGCTGGGCGAGGAAGAGCTCATCGAGGCCGCGGAGCGCGTCGCGGTCGACCGGATCGATCTGCAGGATGTACTGGTACACGTCCTCCGCGGCCGTGTCCTCGTGCAGTCGGGTCCGATAGAGCGTGGCCATCTCGTGGCTGACGGAGCGCAGCAGCTCGGCATCCTGAGTGCGCTGCAGGCCTTCGGCGAAGATCCGGACGAGGTCCTCGAAGCGACCCGTGCGCTGCGCGAGTCGACCGAGCTCTTTGCGTGCGGTCTCGTCCTCCGGGGTCTCGCGGAACGACACGCCATACCAGTCCAACGCCTTGGACTCGTTGGAGAGTCGCTCGAGGGCGAGCTCGGCCAGACGGTGGAGGTGCCGCATGCGGTCCTCGCCCGGCTCGCGATGGGCGAGCAGCGCCTCGAGGAGCCCATGCAGGGCCGTCCAGTCCTCGAGCTCGACGTAGTAGGGCTCGAGGAGCTCGCCGACCTGGGGCTGGGCGTGGCCGGCCGCGAAGAGGCGCTCGAGGGCCGCGATGGCCTCAGCATGACCCGGGGCCTCGGAGAGCACCTCACGGTAGGCCGCGATGGCGCCTTCGACGTCCGAGAGCGCGCTCTCGAGGAGAGTCCCGAGTCGCAGGTGGAGCGAGACCCGAGCATCGGTCGCCTCGGCCCGGGCGATCTCGAGCCGGAGCACCTCCACGAGTTCGACCCACAGGCCTTCCTTCTCGTACAGGCGATCGAGGGCGAGGATCGCACCCTCGTCGTCGGGCTCGAGCTCGAGGACTCGACGGTACCGCTCGATGGCGTCCAGGTTCGACCCGAGCTCGACCTCGTGGATGCGCGCGACCCGCAGGTACAAGTCACGCGCGACGGGCTCACCGTGGAGCCGATTGAGCTGGTTCTCGACGAGCTCGACCATGGGCCGCCACAGGTCCGCGCTGCGCGCGACGCGCTCCAGCGCGACGACCGCTTGAGCCTCGTTCGGATCGTCTCGGAACGCGTCGCCGAAAGCCTCGAAGGCGCGGTCGGCGTCGCCGAGCATGTCCTCCCAGGCCTGACCGATCTGCATGCGCAGCGCCGTGCGCTGCTCGGGATCCGTGGTCACGTCCAGCAGGCTGCGCCACACCCCGATCAAACGCTCCCAGGCCCCGGCCGCCTGGTGCACGGGCTCGAGCACCGAGGTCGCTCGGCGCGCCTCGCGGTCCGAACGGACGAGTCCTTCCAGGGCTTGGAGGCTGGGCTCGTGGCCCGGCACATCCGCGAGAATCGAGGCGTAGCCGGACACGGCCTGCGCCACGTCGTCCATGGAGGTCTCGTAGAGGTTCGCGACGCGGAAGCGCAGCGCGACCCGGGCCTCGGGTTCACCCTCGACCTCGACGGAGCGCCGAAGCACGGCGAGCAGCTCGTCCCACTTCTCCATCCGCGCGTACAAGCGGTCGAGGGCGGTGAGCGCGGTCTGGTCCTCGGCGTCCCACGAAAGGACCTTCTGGTACGTCTCGACGGCGCGCGTCAGGTCGTCCAGCTCACGGTCATAAGCCGCGCCGATGACGTAGTAGATGTCCTTGCGTGCGCTCAACTCCTCGGTCAGCTCCGCCTTGCGGTGGAGCACCTCCATGAGGTCCTCCCACTGGCCGAGGGTGAGGAAGATGCGCTCGAGGGCGTCGAGCGCGCGTGCGTCGACGGCGTCCAGCTCGAGCACGGCACGGTACGTCTCGACGGCCCGATACGGATCCTCGAGCATCTCCTCGTAGAGCGCGCTGACGCGGAAAAGCAGGCCCTTCTTCGCGTCGACGTCCTCGGTGAGCTCCACCTTGCGGACAAGCACAGCGACGAGCTCGTTCCACTGCTGGAAGTGGAAGTAGAGCGCCTCGAGCGCGTCGATGGCCTCACCATCCGTATCGTCGCTCGCGTACGCCGCCTCGTAGTGCCGACGTGCACCTTCGAGGTCGTTGAGCTGCGCACGCTGCACCCGCGCGATCCGCTTGTGCACGTCCGACGCGACGACCGCGTCCGCGATCTCTTCGACCTGCACCTCGTAGACGGCGACGAGGTCGCCCCACATCTCGAAGGCCTCGGCGATCCGCGAGAGCTCAGCCAGCGTTCGGGGGTCGCTCGGTTCGACCGCGAAGGCCCGCGCGTAGCTCCGGAACGTCTCCTCGGGCGAGCCGCCGCGGTTCTGGTGCAGATCGGCGATTCGATGGAGCAGCTCGATTTGCCGCTTCGGCTCCTCGGCGTGCTCACGCTGAATCTCGTAGACCCCGATGAGCTTCTGCCACTCGTCGCGGGCGCGGTAGAGGGGCTCGAGGATGTCGGCGATGGTGGGCTGGTGGCTCGGCTCCGCGAGCAGCCGCTCGAGGGCGTCGATGGCCTCCGCGTTGTCGGGATCGGCGGCGAGCACCGCGCGGTAGGTCTCGATGGCGAGCAGGGCGTTGCCGAGGGCGCCCTCGTGGAGTGTGCCGAGGCGAACCCGAAGTCGGGTCTGCTCGGCCACATCCGTCGACAGCGCGAGCTGCTTCTCGATGCACTCGGAGAGCTCGACCCACATCGCCTGCTGCTGGTAGAGGCGGTCGAGGGCCTGAAGCGCGCGCACGTTCGAGGGGTCTTGCGACAGCACCTCTCCGTAGGTCGCGATCGCCTCGGGCGCGTCCCCGAGCATGTCCTCGAGCAGCGCGCCGGCGCGGAACTGCAGCTCTTCCTTCGTGCCGGCATCGGGCGCGAGCTCGAGCTGCCGCCGGTAGATCGACAGGAGCTCGGGCCACATCTCGTTGCGTTGGTACAGGCGCTCGAGCGCGACGATCGACGGCCGGTGCTCCGGCTCCACGAGGAGCACGCGGTTGTGCGCGTCGATGGCCCGCGCGCCATCATCGAGCTTCTCCTCGTAGGTCGTCGCGAGGCGCGCGAGCAGGTCGAGGGAGAGCCCGGCGTCCTTCACGTCGGGCACGACGTCCTCGAGCAGCGCCGTGAACTCGCTGAACTTCTGGCCCGCCTCGGCGAGCTCCGTGAGTCGGGTCACGGCGACGCGGCTCGACGGCGTCTCGCGGAAAGCGCGCGCGAACGCATCGAAGGCGAGGTCGACGTCGGCGATGCGCTCCGCCTGGAGCGTCCCGATCCGCTCGAGCAGCTCGAATCGAGCGGGCCCGTCGGTCGTCTCTTCGAGCTCGATCTCGAGCACGCGGACCAACGGTTGCCAGGCCCCCTGGTCCTGGTAGAGGGGCTCCAGGATGAGCGCGACGTTTCGGCGGTGCTCGGGGTCGTCCAGCAACGCCTCGAGCGCCTCACGCGCGCCGACGTGGGTGGCTTCGACCGCGAGAACCTCGCGGTACCGCTCGACGGCTTCCCCGGTCTGACCGAGGTGCGCGTTTTCGATGGCCCCGAGCTCGAGCTTGAGCGCGGTGACCGACGCATCGCCCGCCTCGAGGGCAAGCGCCAACTGCTGCAGGAGCACCGCGTGCAGCGCATCCCACTGTTCACCGGCCTTGAAGAGCCGATGGAGCGCCGCGAGGGCCTCGGTGTCCGTCTTGTCCTCGTCCACGACGGCGCGGTGCTTCTCGATGGCAGAGAGCGCGTCGTCCAGCTGCTCCTCGAAGATCGCGGCCTGCTTGCGGAGCAGGACCTTGCGCTCGTCGAGGGTGTCCGTGAGCGCGATCTTCCGGTCGAGGATGCCGAGGAGCTCGGGCCAGTTGGCCATACGCGCGTAGAGCTGCTCCACGGCGTCGAGCGCGGCGCGATTGTCGGGGTCGATGGACAGCGCGTCGTGGAAGCGCTGGAGGGCGTCGTGGCTCTGGCCGAGCTTCTCGTCCAGGAGGCGCGCGAGCGTCAGAGTCAGGGCGAGCTGGGCGTCCGCGTCGGGCCCGACGGCCCCCAGCGCCTCGACGAGGTCGTCGTGCACCGTCGCCCACTGGTTCGTCAAACCGCCGAGGCGCTCCAGCTCCGTCCGCGCTTCCGCGTCGGCCGGCAACTCCCGGAGTACACGGCGCACCCACTCGAAAGCGCCGTCGGGATTCCGCAGCGACTGCTCGGCGACCGATGCGCTCCGCATCATCAACCGACGACGGGCCGACGGCTCCTCTTCGTGGTCGAGGATGACCTCGAGCACGTTCGCGAGCTTCCGGAACTCCTTCGCCTCCTCGTAGATGGGCTCGAGAGCGCGGGCACCGACCACGTTCCGTGGCTCGAGCTGGAGAATCCGCTCGAGCGCGCGAACGGCCCGATCCTTCTGGCCGAGATGCGTATCGAAGATCGTGGCGGTGCGGAACAGCAGATCGATGCGCGTCGCGTCGTCCTTCTGCACACCCACCTGGCCGTCGAGCAGACGGACGAGTTCGTCCCACTTGCCGCGATCACCGAAGAGCGCGGTCAGGCCGTCCCAGTCCCCGAGCTCCACCAGCGCCTTCTTGAGGGCCTCGTGGGCGCGCCGATTCTCGGCGTCGAGGGCGAGGAGCCCCTGCCAGAAACGAACGCTGCCCGCGCGGTCACCGACCCGGTCCTGGAGCACCGTGCCGGCGCGCTGGAGCAGGTCGATCTTTTCGGCCGTGTCGGAGACGCGCTCGACGAGGGCTTCCACAGCCTCGACGAGCCGGTCCCACTGCTTCTCGGACTCGTACAGCGCGACCAAAGCGCGGAGCGCGTCGACGTCCCCCGGCTCGATCTCGAGCACCTGCTCCCACAGCTCGAGGGAGATGGAGGGCTTACGAATCTTCTTGGTCGCGTTGTCCGCGATCTCCTTGTACTTGGCGGCGCGCGCGGCCGAGTCGGGCTCGGCGTCGGCCAGCTGCCGCTGAACGGCGACGAGCTTCTCCCACTCGCGCCGCTTCTCGTACATGTCCTGCAGGGCTTCGATCGCCGTGCGGTTCGCCGGCTCGTCGGCCAGCACGGCCTCGTAGGCCTTGATGGCCTCGGCCTGGTTGCGGAACTTGTCGAGGTACAGGTGCGCGATGCGCAGATTGAGGTCGACTCGCTGGCTCTGCTCGACCGCGCCGTCGACCTGCTTCTGCAGCAGGGCGACGAGGTCGGGCCACCGCCGCATGCCCTCGTACTTTTCGACCAGGGCCGCGATCGCCTCGGCGTCGTCCGGCGCCAGCGCGAGCACCTGCCCGTAGAGCGTGACGACCATCGCGTCGAGGTTCAGGTGCTGCGTGTAGACGCGAATGAGGGCCTTCAGCCCGTCCACCTTGCGGGCGCGGTCGCTGTCGGGGATCTCCTCGACGTCGAGCTTGAGCACGTCGACGTAGGCGTTCCACTTGCCGGACGCGGCATAGAGCGACTGCAACGCGGCACGGGCTTCGCGGTCATGCTTGTCGGCGAGGTGCACCTGGCGCCAGAAATCGGTCGCCTTGTCCGTGTCCCGAGCCCGCTCGAGGGCCAGCACGGCCATCCGACGCAAGGCCGCTCCACGCGACTCGGGCGTCTCACCGCCGGCGGCGTCGGTCAGCATCTGCTGGATGTTCCGCCACTTGCCCGTCTCGACGAGCCGCTGAATCTGCCACTCGCGCGCGAGCGGGTCGGCGCCCGCGGTCTTCGCCAGCTCACGCAGCTTGAAGTCTGCGGTCTTGCCCTCGTCGAGGTGCAATGTGCCGAAGAGGACCCGCTCGGCGCTCAACGCGGCCCCCTGGCCTCCAGCGTTCTCGCGCGCGAGGGTCTCGAGACCGCTGGCGATGGCCTTCAGGGTCGAGGCCGAGGCAGGCCCCAGGTGTCGGCCGACGCGCAGGTACACATCCAGCTCACCGGGCGCACTCGCGACCAGTCCGAGGTAGAGTTCCGCCAGGCCCTCGGAAGCGGGGGCCTCCTTCGCGAGGGCCTCCAGCGCCTCGAGCTGCGCCTCACGATCCCCGGACTCCGCGAGCGCGCGCAGCTGCGCGAGGTCGACCGGAGCCGTCGTTTCGACGAAGGGCGTGGCCTCCGCGACAGGCGCCTGCGCGGCCTCCACGACCGGATCGTGAGCGGCTTCGACGACCGGCTCCGGAGCGGCTTCGACGACCGGCTCCGGCGCGGCTTCGACGACCGGCTCCGGTGCGGCCTCCGCAACAGGCTCCACCGCGGACTCCACAACAGGCTCCGGCGCGGCCTCCTCAACAGGCTCCGGCGCGGCCTCCACAACAGGCTCCGGCGCGGCCTCCACAACAGGCTCCGGCGCGGCCTCGGCGACCGGCTCCGGCGCGGCCTCCAAGTCGGGCTCGGCGATCGCCGGTGCGCCCATCTCGGTCGCTTCACCCGCGAGCGCCTCAGTCCCCTCACCGACCATCTCAGTGTCTTCACCGACCTGGCCGGTCGGCGCCGACTCCGTCTGATCTCCGAGGGGCTCGCCCGGAGCGCCGCCGAGCTCCGCGAGCGCCGCCTGCATGTCGGCGTCGTCCGGACGCAGCTTCAAGTAGGCCGCAAAGCAGTGGCGCGCCATCTCGGTGTTCTGCAGATCGTACAGCAGCAGGTTCCCCAGCTCCTGGTAGATCTCTGCCTGCCGATCCGGGTCCGTCACACTCTGCAGCTCGAGGTCGAGGAGCTGCGCCACCATCTCCCAGTGGCCCGTCTGTCGATAGATTCGGCGTGCGGCGTACAGCGCCCGCAAGCACGCCTGGTCGGTCTGGAACGCGGCCTGGTAGCAGACCATCGCGCGTTCCTGGTCGGCGATCTTCTCCTCGAGCACCTCGCCGATTTCGTAGATCAGGTCAGCGCGCTCGGCCGGGGACTCGATGCGCTCGACCTCCGCCTCGCCGACCTGGACCCACGCGGCCCAGTCCTCGAGACCAGCGAGCAGCGTGCGCATGTGCGCGAGAGTCCCGCGCGCATCCGTGTCCGCCTCGACGGAAGCGCCGTAGATCTCGACCGCGCGCCGAGGGTCCGACAACTTCGCCTCGGTGACCTGCCCCGCGATCTTGAGACGTCGAACGGCGTCCGCCGGCTCGGCGCTGTTCTGCGCCAGATGGATCTGCAGGTCCACCAGCGAGCTCCACTCGCCTTCGGCGCGCAACAAGCCATCGAGCTCGTCGACCGCCACGTGATTGGACGGATCCTGCACCACCGCATCGAACAGCTCGCGGATACGCTCGTTCATCAACGTCGCCTCTACGGGGAATCCAGGGGAGACAAGCGCAGTCGGACACGCGGACTGCGGTCGGGCGCCCGCCCGAAGTGCCGGGGTTATAGCACCGAGTATTGGGGCTCACAACGCAACAAACGGCGTGGTGAAAGGTGATGCGACGGCCCGGGTCCGCGCTCGGAACTTCGCTCGGCGCCCGCCGCCCGTGTCCGTCGACGACAGGCGCGGGCGACGCTCTTTTCAGGGCGTCGAGGGGGGGGGCGCGAGTGCCGCGGCCTCGAGCTTCGCGATCGTATCTTCGGCGGTTCGAACACGCAGGGCGTCCTCGCCCGCCTGCCGACGACCGAGGTAGAGCTTGAGGTGGGTGATCGCTTGCTCTGCGTTGTCGGTCTGCTGGTACGCCATCCCGAGGTTGAACAGCGCGCTCAGGTACGTCGGCTTCAGCTTGACGGCGGCCTGAAACTGGCCGATGGCGTCGTCGAAGCGCTGCTGGTTCTGGTAGACGACCCCCAGATCGTGGCGCAGCTCCGCCTTCTCGGGGTTGTTCTCGATGCCGTTCTTGAAGACCTGCACGGCCTCCGGCAGCTTCTCGAACCGCGCGTAGAGGTTGCCCAACGCGACATACGGGTCGGCGAAGCGCGGCTGCGCCTTGATGGCGGCCACGTACTCTTCCTGGGCGCGATCGAACTTCGCCTGCTGCTCCAGGGCCGCCCCCAGGTGGTAGTGGCTGGCCGCATGCTCCGGCTTACGCTCGATCGCCTTCTCGAGCGCGTTGATTGCGCTGGCCCACTCGCCCTGACGGCTCAACACCTTGCCCAGGTGGTAGTGGTAGAGATGGTTCTCGCCGTTGACCTCGATGGCCTTCTTGAAGTCCTTGACGGCCTCGGGATAGTCCGAGGTCCGTTGGTACTTCAGGAGCCCGCGGTAGTAGAACGCCGCGTCGTTCGTCGGATCGACCGAGGTGGCCTGGTTCAGCGCCACGACCGCCCCGGTCGTATCGTTGAGATTGAACTGGGCGATGCCCTTGTTCATGAGCTGAATCGACTGGTTGCGCTCGCGGTTGCAGCCCACCGCGGCCACCGCCACCAGCAACGACATCGACAGGAGAGTGCTGCGCATCGCGTTCTCAGCCTTGTGCGGGCGTGCGGCCCGCGAACGCACGCGGGCATGCCGCCCGCGACCCCGCGCGTTCTCGCACCCACGCCTTGCGACGTCAAGCCCCGACGGGAACACCGTTCAACGTGCAGTCGGCGGGCCGCAGCGCCGCCACGCGCGCCGGGACGACCTCAGCTCGCCTTGAAGACGAACGGGTACTTGACGATGACGATGCCGCCGCCCTTGGGCTCCGGGAAAATCCAGCGCCGAATGCGGTCGGTCAGGCAGCCCTCGACGTCCCGGTCACCCATCGTCGACTCTTCGATGGTCGCCGCGATCACGCTCCCGTTGCCGGAGATCGTGAACTTCACGGTGATCTTGCCGGCGAGGTCCCGCTTGATGTTCAGCTGCTTCTCGTAGCAGTACTTGTACTCGTTCTGGTGCTGCCGAATGATGCGCCGGATGGTCTCCATGTCGAGCGAGCCCTGCACGATGGGCTTGCCGGGCACGACCTGCGGCACCTTGCCCGTACGCTCGCCGAGGCGGGACACGCCCCGCCCGTAGCCGGATCCACCCTCGCCACCCCCTCGGCCCATGGTGCCGACGTTGCCGACGCCGATGGAGGTCTCACTGAAGCCGCCGCCGCCTCGGCCCGCGCCGGCCGTACCGAAGCCGCCGAAGCCGCCGGCGTCACCGACCTGGCTGCCGAACATGTTCCCGAGGGCCGACACGGCGTCGGCGCCGAGCGCGCGGTCCTGGGTACCCCAAACCGCGGCCATCTGGCCTTCGAGCTGGTTGAACGCCGCGTTCGCGGTGTTGAGCGCCTCCATCTTGGCGCGCTCCTTCGCGAACTGAATCTCCTTCTGGTCCGGCGGCCCCTTCAGGTTCCACCGCTTGTCCTTCTCGTCCGAGTCCTTCTTGCCCATCTTGCCCTCGTCCTCGCGGGCTTTGGCAGCGGCCTCGCCTTCATCCTTCATGTCCTTGAAGAGGTCCTCGAGCTTCTCCTCTTTCTCGGACTCGGGCTTGAGCTGGAACTCGACCCACTTCTCCTGCAGGTCGAAGCCATCCAAGCTCAAACGACTCGCATCCTCGGGCACGCTGAGCACGATCCCGATGAGCAGCAGGTGCAACGCGAGCGCACCCAGGAAGTACCGGCCAAAGTGGCCGTCGAAGAGGCTGGAGAAGCCGATCGGCGGCAGCGGACGGGCCGCGGCCACCGAGCTGACGAGGAACGAGGCGTCGCCGAAGTTGAGCCGTGCGCGCGCCTTCGGAGGCAGCCGCAGGGCGCTGCTGCGCGCCACCGTGCTCTTGCTGAGCTTGCCCTCTTTCCGCAGCTCGTCGAGGCCGAAGACGCGCCCGTCGAAGAGCACGTCCCCCGTCACTCCGTCGGGGACGTTGACGACCATCTCCGCGCCGTCCGTCGACGCGAGCACGAAGGGGTCCTCGGGCACGGACTCTGCCGCCACGAAGTGCGAGACCCCATCGGACTGGCCGATCGTGAACTGGCCACCGCGAAGATGCGCCACCTCGATGACCGAATCGCCGAGCATGGCCACGACCTCGAGGGCCCGTGTCCCGTCGGAGTCACTCTCGTCCTCTTCGAGCACGACGGCCCGTCGAGGCGCACCCATTTCGTCGGGCCGCACCTGAGTCGTCGCCATCGCGTCCGCGCTCGGACGCGCAGCCGCGCTCGACTGACCCGAGACCGTGACGACCACGCGGTGCCGGCCGAGCTGAAGCTCGTCGCCGGAGCGCAAGCGCTGCTTCGTCACCCGCTGGCCGTTGACGAAGGTCCCCGAAGTGCTGCCGAGGTCGAGCACGACCACGTCGTCCGCGCTCCCGGCCTCGATCACCGCGTGCATCCGCGAGACGTCGTCGTCGTCGATCCGCAGATGGGAGGACGACAACTTGCCGATCTTGATCGTCGACTCCGCCAGCACCTCGGTGCGCAGCAGCCGGTCGCCGTCGTAGATCTCGAACTGAATTGTGGGCTTGTCGCTCATGTACGTCTCTCTCGGACTGACGGCGGCTTCAGAGGTCTTCGGCGGACTTGAGCATCTCGGGCACGAAGGACTCCCGGATCTTGATCAAGCTGCTGTGCCGGGCGGCACGACGCGAGTCGAGATACTCGCCCTCGGGTCGAATGAACGAGCCCTCGACGACGTCGTCCTCGAAGTCGTACGTGGTCTCTTTCTTGTAGACGACACCCGGGTTCTCCGCGTCCGTCACGACGTCTTCCTGAGCGAGCGCTGCGCTCGCCCCGAGCAACGTCACTGCCACGACCGTCGCAGACCACAGAATCCGTGCCATTTGATGTCTCCCTACGCGCTGGTTCCGGGCGACCCCGAGTCGTCCGCATCATAGGCGGCGACTCCTGAACCGACCATTCTTTTGGACACCGGGGCCGCGACGCGGTTCCGAAATTCCGCCGTCCGACGCAACGTACTCAGGGGGTCGGCGCCGAAGCCGGAGCACTCTCGGGGGCCGGGGGCGGCGCAGGCGGTGCCTCGGCAGCCCGCTTCTTGTCCTCTTCGGCCTGCTGGCGCATCATCGCCTCGGCCTCTTTCTGGTTCTGGATCTGAATCTGGAGCTGCTTGATGCGCTCCGTCGCGTCCTTGCGCAGCGCCTGGTCCGCCTGCTCGACCCGCAGCACGTTCTCGTAGGACTTCTGCGCCAGGTCGAGCTTCTGCATGAACTCCTGGTAAAGCACACCCAGGTTGAAGTGGGCCGCGGAGCTGCGCTCGTTGAGCTCGAGCACGGCCTTGTAGCCCCGCTCCGCCTCTTCGAAGTTGCCCATGCCGCGCGCCGCGACCGCCTTGGAGAGCAGCGCTTCGTCGTTCTTCGGCTCGAGCTTCACCACCTGGTCGAAGGCCCGGTAGCTCGCCTCGTAGTCCTTGTAGCTGAACGTGATGGCGCCGATGTTGAAGAGCGACGGCACGTAGTTCGGGTCGAGCTCGACGGCCTTCTGGAAGGCCGCAAGCGCACGGGTCACGTCCTGCATCTTCAGGTACACGAGGCCCTGAATGTTGTGCACGGCGGGCTCGTCGCCGTTGACGTTCAGTGCCTGGGAGCACACGAGCTTCGCGAGCTCGTACTTGCCCATGTCGTAGTAGGTCCAGGCCAGGATCACGTAGGCTTGGATGTTCTGGCTGTCCTCTTTGAGCGCGGTCCGAACGCGCTTGACCGCGTCCGAGTAGTCCTTGCGCCCCTTGGCGGACATCGCGAGGTTGAGGTGCGCGAAACCGTTGAGCGGCTCGGCCTGAATGGCTTGCTGGTAGTTGCCCTCGGCCTCGCCCTTGCGACCGTCCTCTTGCAAAAGCGCGGCGAGGTTCACGAGGCCGTCACCGAAGGCCGCGTTCTTCTCGCGCGCCTTCTGGTACCAGTCGCGCGCCTCGTCCTTCTTGCCCTGCATCTCCGCAGCGACGCCGAGATTGAAGTAGGCCTCGGCGAACTTCGAATCCTCGTCGACGGCGTCCTTCAGGGCAGACTCGATCCGAGCCCAGTCGCGGGTCTTGCCCTTGGCGTACTCTTTCGACGCCTCGGCGAAGGCCTCGGCGGCCGCACGCTTGACCTTCGGCGCGGCCGCGCGGGGCGCCTCGCCCGCAGCCGGCGCGGTGTCCTCGGTCCCTGCGGACTCGGGCTTGGGCGCCGAACCACCGCACGCGACCAGCATCGCTGCGAGCGGGAAAGCCGCTCGGCGAACCATCGACACGACCAACATTACTGCTCCTCCTGCGTCGGCAGGGTCGCGATGAACGGCTGACGGAAGACGGTCGTACCGAAATGATCGGGCTTGGACCGGACTTCACCGTCGTACCGGTACTCCTTGGGATTCAGGCGGGCGAGCTCACGGGCCGACAGGTCCGACCACTCGTTGAACCAGCGGAGCTCCTGCGCCTTCTTCACGCAGGTCACGTAGGCCTCGATGGCCTTCGCTTCCACGGGCTGAGCACGCTCGGCCATGGCGCCCTTGAAGACCTCGACCTGCTCTTCGTTGAAGGAGCCGGGGGCCGGAGAGTCGTAGATGTCGTTGGCGAGCTGTTGGAACATCTGGCCGATGCGGGTCAAGGCGGCCAGCGCCCAGTTCGGCGACTTGAGTTCGATGACCTCGAGGTAGACGGTGCGCGCCTTGGCGATCAGCTCCGACTTCTTGACGATGACGGCCGTCATCTCGTCGATGAACTTCTTCACGTTCTTGTACGCGAAGATCTTCAGCTTGACCTCGTCGAACTCGCGACGAATGGCCTCGCCCATCTTGAAGCGCGCCTCCGCGACCGAGTTCAGGCCCGTCGTCAGGGCGGCCTTCTCGCCGTCCGAGAGCTTACCGTAGGCGGCGTAGCTGCTGGCGTAGGCCTTCTGGGCGTTGGCGTCGTCCTTCTTCTTTTCGTAGGCGTTGCCGATGCGCACGGGCGCCTCGAGACGCAGGTCGATCCGCCCGGCCGCGCCGTGCTTGCGCTGGTACTCGTTGAAGTGGCGAATGACCTCGTCCCACTTCTCCTGCTTCTCGTAGATGAGCCCCATGGTGAAGAAGACCTCGGCGGCCTCGTCGGGCTTGGAGCCAATCAGCTTCATGTAGGCGGCCGAGTCGACGAGGGCCTGGTCGTACTCGCCGAGACCCTGTCGGAACACGGCGGCGTTGCGGAGCGCGTCTCGCGCGTTCTCCTCTTTCGGGAACTTCTCGGCGTACGCCTCGTAGATCTTCGCGGCCTGGCTGTAGATGGCGAGCGCGTGGAGGTTGCCGGCGGTCTGATACAGGGCCTTGGGCACGAGCTCGCTCTGCGGCACCTCGTTGACGATCTTCAGCTTCATCTCGATGGACTGCTCGAGCATTTTCTCGCGCTCATAGTTGAGCGCGGCGTTGAAAAACGCCTTGTCGAGGTACTCGGACTGCGGATAGGCGGCCGCGTAGCCCTTGAAGCAGGCTGCGGCGCGGACCCACTCCTTGTTGCGCTCGATGCCCTGGCACTTCTTGAAGGCGCTCTGCTGCTTGAGCTTCATCAATAGGGCGTAGAACTCGGGATCACGCTGCGGCGTGTAGATCTTGAGGAACGAGTCGACCTGCTTGTCGAGCTCGTCCATCTGGCCCTTGAGGTTGTACGTGTCGAGCAGCAGGTTCGCGGCGAAGACCGCGAGCCGATGCTCGGGGTGCTTCTCGGAGATGTCCTTGAACCGAGGCACGGCCTCGTCGAACTGGTTGAAGTCGTAGTAGATGCGCGCCGCGTCGTACTCGATGTCGACGAGGTACTCGCTGCTCTTCACGAACTTCACGTAGAGGTCGCAGGCCTTGATGAACCGGACGTGGGTCTCCGGAAGCGGCTTGGCCGCCGGCACCCCTTCCGTCGTCGTGTTGGACTCGACGTCGTCGATGCCACCCTTGCCGCGGTCCTGCTTGATGTCGATGAGCTTCTTGTACGAGAGCACCGCGCCCTGAGCGGCGTCCTCGGTGTGCTCCCCCTGAGCCTTGAGCTCGAGGGTGCGTTCGTAGGCGCGGGCCGCGGCCTCCCACTTCTGGCCGGCATAGAGCAACTCGGCCTGGTAGAACTGGAGCATGTAGGTATTCGGACCGTCGGGGAACGTCTCGACGTAGTCCTTGTACATCTCGAAGGCGATGGCGTAGTCGTCCGGGTTCTTGGTCTTGGTCCACTGGATGTGCATCGTGACCGAGAGGCTACGGAGCAGCTCCTCGAAGCCCTCCTTGTCGGCCGCGACACGCTTGGGGTCGGCGTCCTTCGCGTCCTTCACCTTCCGCCAGAGATCCACGAGGCGCTTGACCTCTTTCACGATCTCGGTCGGGTCGCGGCTCATGGCCCGCGTGTTGAAGGCGATCATCCGCTGGAAGCCGACGGTCTTGTAGCTGTTCGGCTGCTGGGCGATCAGGTCGCGGTAGAGCCGGTTGCTCTTGTCGAACTGACCGGTCAGCGAATAGAGCTCGGCGAGGTTCTCGGAGAGCTGCAGGTAGTCGTCCGGCGCGTGCTTGCGGAAGAAGCCGATGGCCTGGTTGGGGTTGGCCTCTTCGATGTTGACGTAGGTGCGGACCATGTCGCGCATGGCCTCTTTCTTGAGGCCCGCCAGACGCCGGTTCTTGCCGGTCGCCTCATTGGCGTGCTTGAGCACCATCAGGAACTGAGCCAGCGCCTGCTTGAAGTCGCCCTGGTTGTAGAAGCACCACCCCAGCTTGTAGAGCGCGTAGCCGTAGGTCTCGGCCTCTTTGTAGTTCGTGACGACCTTCTGGTAGGCCTTCTGCGCCTGGTCGACGTCCCCCGCGTCGAAGTAGATCTCGCCGATGTTCGTCAGCGTGTCGGCGACGTGAATCGAGCGCGGGTAGCGCTTCACGAGCTCGACGTAGATGCGCTTGGCCCCCTCGAGCTCGCCCTTCTGCTGATAGTTGTAGGCGAGCGCGAAGAGCACGCTGTCGAGGCGCGGGTAGTTCGGGAAGTTCCGGACGATCTCCTTGTAAACGCCGATGGCGTCTTCACGGTACTTCTCGGACGAGGCCTGGAGCCTCTTGCGCTCACCCTCACACGTCGCGGTCTGCGCCGGGTTCGGCTTGCCACCGAACTTCTTGCGGCACTCCTCCTCGCGGTCGAAGGCCTTGATGCTCAGATCGAAGGAGCGCTGCCAGTAGAGCTCCGAGAGCCGGTCGTACAGATCGGCCTTGGTCGGATCCTTGTCGCCGGTCGCGTCGATCAGCTTCCGGAGCAGGCGGAGCTGCTCCTGGAACTTCTCTTCGGAGACCGTGTCCGCCGACTTGCCCCCGCGCAGGTCCTGCTCGCGGTTGTACTTCGGCCCTTTGTCCTTGGCCGACACACCGGACTTGGACTCGGGCGCGCCGATGTCCGCCGGCGCCTGGGCCTTGATCTCGACCTGCTTCTTCTGCGGCTGGGCGTGTGCCACACCGAAGGCCGCACCGAAGGCCGCGCAAAGAACCGCACCCCGGAGACCGAGGTTCAACCACTTCATCGACCGCACTCCGACTTGATCGTGTACAGGTAGTAACCCAGCTCGTCGCGCCAGTACTCCCCGGTGAAGGGCCAGTACACGTGCTCGTCGTCGGTGGCGTAGACCGGTCCCTTGGCCCCGGACTTGTTCTCGAAACCCGCCCCCTGGAGCCGGTTCTCGACGATGCCCTTCTCGGCCGTGTTCACCTCGAACTCGACCTTCAGCGACTGACTGACGAGCTCGTTGAGTTCGTTGGTGACACGCTGGAGACGCGCCTTGGCGAGGCCGCCGGCCTCATGCTGGGCGAGGGACTTGATGACCTCGATCTCCTGCACGATGAGCTTCGCGAGCTCGCTCTGCGACCAGCTCGACTTCGAGCGCCGGATGAGGTCGACCTCGCGGTCGAGCTCCTTGACGTAGGCCGCGATGCGCTTGAGCTGCTGGTCCTGGAAGGCGGCGTTCAAGATCTGACCGACGCGCGGGGACAGCGCCTTCTCGGAGCTCTGGAGCCGGCTCAGGAATCCGTAGAGCTCCGTCGGGTCCGAGTACGACTCCAGGTAGCCCTTGATCTCGTCGCGGAGCGGCTCGAACGTGGCTCGGAAGTCGTTGATCGTGTTCCGGGTCTTCTCGTAGTTGCAGTTCGAATAGAAGATGACCGCCGCGAGGATGGGCGCCTCGGGGAAGTACTCGTCCGAGAAGAACGGCGAGTTCAACGTGTGAAGGTTGCCCAGCGCCTTCTCGTGGTTGTTGAGCCGGAAGAAGGACCAGCTCGCCTCGAAGAGGCCGTCCAGCCACAACACGCTGTCGAGCGGGATCTGGTCGTAGTACTTGACCGCCTGCCGGAACTGCCCGGTGCTGTAGAACACCCGAGCCATGCTCAGGACCGCCAACTGGTTGAAATACTTGAGGTCTTCGCTCGGATTGTTCGACTCGGCAGTCGCCCGGAGAAGGTCCTTGAAGGCCTCGACCGCGGGCTTCGGCTCTTCCTGGCGAACGTAGGCGATGCCCTGGAGATACTTGGCCTTCGGGTAGTACCGCGACTCCGGCGTGACCTTGGCCAGCGCCTCGAGCGCTTGGGGCATCGAGCCCTTCTTGTAGTGGTACTGCCCGAGCAGGTAGGCCATCTCGGCGCGGAAGTCGACCGGGCAGTCCTCGGGCTTGAACTTCGCGATCTTCTCGAGGAGCCCCGGATCCCCGGAGAGCTTGCGAGACAAGTAGTAGAGCCACTTGCAGGTCGCCTTGAAGTAGCGGTGCTCGGAACCCGCCTGGACCACACGGTCGAAGAAGTTCAGGGAGGCCTGGAACAGACCGAGTCGGTAGAGGGTCTTGCCGAGCGAGTACTCCGCCTTCTGCTCGATGGGCGTGACGGCCACCTCGTTGCGCGAGACGACCCGGTGCAGAATCAGGCTGGCGCGAAGCCAGTCCTTCTTCTTGTACGCCGCGAGCGCCTCTTCGAGCTCACCCGCAGCTTCCTTGTCGCCTTCGACGCTCACGGGCGCGAAGTCCATTGAGTCGTCGGCCGCCCGGGCCGTCATCGGAGCGGCCAGCAGGCCGGTCACGACCAGGGTCAGCAGCATCGAGCGCATCCGATTCCTCCGTCCGCTCCACTGATAGAGACCGTCGAGAGCGTCCCCGGTTCCCGTCGGCCCGCAAGAGCGCGCTGGGATTGGGGGCGACAATGACGGCCTGTTATAAGAGCGGCCTCGAGCAAAGCAAAGGAATTTCCGCGGCGCCGACCAGCCTCGGACACGCTCTTCGGCCGCGGGGAACCGTTTCGAGATCCGCAGACGATGAATCGGGGGCTCGCCCCCGCTCGTCCGTCCGTTTGGGCATTGACTTCATCCGGCTCAGGGCTAGTATCCTCGCCTCCGAGCGGGGCAGGCGCGTGCCGAGTGCGCAGCGGCGGAGCTCCGAGCTGGCCGAAGAAAGCGAGAGTGCATGGAGCGCGAGACTTCGACCTTCGTTCGCGTGGGCCTCATGGCCTTCGTGTTCGTGGGCTTCGCCGGGTGCGATACGGGCTTCGGGCAACCTTGCAAGCTGCCGAAGAGCCCGACGTTCCGCAACGCATGTAACCCCGCCACGCCCGAATCCGACCAGGATGCGAGCGCGACCGAGCCGCGTCTCGAGTCCAAGGCGTCGTGCGCCGTCAACAACTACGCCGGCTGCGAGACGCGCACCTGCCTCGTGTATCGGGGCTCGAGTCCATTCTGCAGCGAGCCCTGCTCGGCGAATGACGAGTGCGAGGGTTCGGCCCTCTGCTGCCCGATTCTGGGGAGCTGCGGCGACAATACGAACGACACCGCCTGCAAGCCCGATCCTGAGACGGGTTTCACGCCCGAGTGTTACTGCGTCCGCAAGGGCGACACGAACAACTGACCGGCGAGGCGGCATCCCCGGAGTCCGTCACCACGCGTACCACGGCACGAACGCGTTCTCCACGTAATCGATCTCGACGCCTACGGGCGAGAGTTTGACCCCCGCGACGTCGAACCGTACACGCTCAGGGACCGCGCCGTGGGACCGCAACCAGAGGTCGGTCGCCCGTCCGATGCGCCCCTGTTTGGCCGGATTGACGCTCAGCAAGGGCGTCTCGAGGAAGTCGCTGGTGACCGTGCGGACCTCGACGATGACCAGCAGGTCGTCGCGGGTCGCCACGATGTCGAGCTCTCCGACGGGGCACCGCCAGTTGCGGTCGATGATGCGGTAGCCGTCGGCCTCGAGCCGCTCGGCCACCGCTTTTTCGCCCAGGGCGCCGGTCGCCGCGCGGCCGGCGAGCCGCGCGTTCGTCTGGCCTTCGCCCTTCTCGCTCATCGCTCGTCGTCTCGAGGCGCGGCCACAAAGGGCAACGCGCCGGTCCACCCCGCGGGTCCGAAAACGACGAGGAGGACGCGCCCGTCGAGCACCGCCTCGAGCCCTCGCCAGGTCAGCGGCGCGAGCGCATCCTCGGCGACCCAGAAGAGGGGCGGCGTCTTGCTCCGCGCGGTGAATCCACCGAGTACGAGCGCCGCGGCTCGTGTGCCCGTGGTGCCTCGCCCACCGAGCGCGGCCTCGAGCCTGGAGACGATGCCCGCGTCGGGCGCCTCCCCCACGAAGTCCTCGACGCGCTGCGTCAACTCCGAGGTCCATCGGGCGACCGCCGCCGGATCGACGCCCGCGGCTGTCGGTGAGACGACAGGGAGCTGGCCCGTGGTCGACGGGCGACTCCGCACGCGCAGCGCGGCCTCGGCCTCGTCGAGGGCACGACCGAGCGCGGCGAGACGCTCTCGAGCCTGGGCCTGCTTCCAGCCCCGCGCCCACCCGAGACCGGCCAGCGGGACCAAGAGCCACCCAAGGTGGCGAGCAGCGGGCGGGCCCGCCCAGGCCGCGAGCCACGCCGCCGCCGAGAGTCCAAGGGCCGTGAGCACGACCGGATCTCGGCGTGCGGACCGAGGCATGACGAGCGCGGCGCGCTCCGCCTTGAGCGCTTCGACCCGAGCGCGGGCGGCGTCGATCTCGGCCCGGACCCGCGCCGGATCTCTCGGCTTGGTCGCTCCGGCGTCCGGCCGTTCGTCCGCGGGCGCGTCCCGGAGCAGGAACGGCGCATAGAACAGAGGGCTGGGGAGATTGATCAGCCCCGAGAGCATCTGAGCGAGGGCGCCGTTGGAGGAGTCCGCCAGGGCTGTGCTGTCGGCGACCCCGTAGAGGGCGCGCAGGCCCGTTTGCACGTCGAGCGTCAGCCGGTAGCCGACGCCGTTGGCCTCGAAGCCCAGTGCGGCGGCTCGAATGCCGAAGCGACCGGCCCCAGGGAAGTGCTCGGCGCCGAAGAGCAGCGCGGCGAAGCAGTCCGCGACCGCGCGGGGCGCCAGGCCCGGAGGGCAACCGACGCACGCGCGGGGGGTGTCTAGAGAGACCCGGTACGCGCCCTGAGCCGAGCGGAGCGCGAGCTCGCGCAGCACGACTGGGCCCGGCACACCGCGCTCGTTCAGCGAGGCTTGATGCGGGCGGCCTTGCCGGCCAGGTTGCGCAGGTAGTAGATGCGCGCCTGCCGGACGCGACCGGCCTGCACGATGTCGATGCGCTCGATGGTCGGGCTGTTCAGGGCGAAGATGCGCTCCACGCCGATGCCGAAGCTCACCTTGCGCACCGTGAAGGTCGCCCGCACACCGTCGCCGTGGCGACGAATGCAGACGCCTTCGAAGGCCTGCACGCGCTCCTTCTCGCCTTCTTTGATCTTCACATGGACCCGCACCGTATCACCGGATCGGAAGGGCGGCAGGTCACTCCGCAGCAGACGGTTCTCGACCGCCATCAGGGCGTTCATCGTTCGACTCCTCACGCTTCAGGAGGGCGTCGACGTATCGACGCTCCTCGCCAGACAATAAAACTCGACTCAACAGATCGGGCCGGCGAGCGGCCGTGAGTCTCAAGGACTCGCGGCGACGCCATCGCTCGATCTCGGCATGGTGACCACTCAAAAGGACCTCGGGCACCGCGTGCCCGCGCCAAACCGCCGGGCGGGTGTAGTGCGCGTGCTCCAACAGGCCGCTCGTGAAGGTCTCGTGGACGGCGGAGTCTTCGTTCCCGAGCGCGCCCGGGAGCAGCCGCACGAGGGCGTCCATCACGACCAACGCGCCGAGCTCACCCCCGGAGACGACGAAGTCGCCGATCGACACCTCTTCGTCGATCAGCTGCTCGACCACTCGACCGTCGATGCCCTCGTATCGCCCACAGACGAAGAGGACCGAATCGAGCCGTGAGAGCCGCTCCGCGTCGACCTGCCGGAAGGGGGCGCCGGTCGGCGTCAGCAGGATGCGCCGTGCAACGGGCTCGACCGACTCGATGGCGCGCGCCAGGGGCTCCGCCTTCATGACCATGCCCGCGCCGCCCCCGAAGGGCACGTCATCCACCGTTCGATGGCGGTCTTCGGTGAAGAGACGCGGATCGACCAGCTCCGTCGTGAAGAGCCCCCGCTGGGCCGCACGACCGACGATGCCCTGGCTGAGGTAGCTCTCGATCAGCCCCGGAAAGAGAGTGACGACGACGAGCCGCATCGCAAGCTCACGCCTCGACCGGCGAGAGGAGCGCCTCGAGGTTACGCAACCGAACCCCGCGGCCTTCTGGCCCGGGTCCGGCGATGTAGGCCTCCACGAACGGGACCAGGAGTTCACGGCCGTCGACGTCGACGACCAGGACGTCCGAGGCCGGCGTCGAGAAGAGGTCCGTGATTCGGCCGAGTCGTTGGCCCGCCTCATCGAGCGCGTCCGCGTCGAGCAAATCGACGTGGTAGTACTCGCCCGGCGCGGGCCGCCCAAAACTGGCCCGTATATCCGTCCAAACCATGCCGTTCAAAGAACCCGCCGCGTCTCGGTCGTCGATGCCTCTCAGCTTCACAACAAAGCCCTGAGGATCTCGCCGCACCCGCTCGATCTCGAAGGTCGTCGGCGTTTCACCTTCGGGTCCGAGGCTCAAGGCCCGACCTGCAGTGAGCAGCGACGTTTCCGAATTGTGCACCCAGAGCCGGACCTCTCCGCGCACCCCATGGGGTCGCCCGAGACGCCCGAGCTCGACGCGCGAACTCAACCCGAGGCCACATCGAGCGCGGGCGTTTGTGCGCCCCACGCCAATCGCACGATGTGCTCGATCGACTTGATCGTGCGGCCCTGACGGCCGACGACGATGCCCCGGTCCCCCTCGGCGACACGAATCGCCAAGGTCGGGCCCAGTCGGCCCTCGGTCACCTCGACCTCGACCGCGTCGACGTCGTCGACGATGGAGGAGACGATGAAGTGGACCAGCTCGTCGGCAGGGACGCGTTCAGCGCGCACGGTCGACCTCAGTTCCCGACCGCGGGGGCGGTGCGGGCGTGGCGCCGAAGCAGACTGGCGACGGTGTCGCTGGTCTGAGCGCCCACGTTCTGCCAGTAAGCAATCCGCTCCGACTTGAGCTGAACGGCGGCCGGCTTCTTGAGGGGATCGTACGTACCGAGGAGTTCGAGGAACTCACCGTCGCGCTTGTTGCGCGAATCGGTCGCGACGATGCGGTAGAACGGGCTCTTGCGAGCCCCGAAGCGCTGCAATCGAATGGTGACGGCCATGGACGATCTACTCTCAGGTTGAGCGAGGACGCCGCACCCTAGAGATCGAGTAGGGGCTTGTCAAGCCTCGTCGCAGGCGATCAGCGTGTGCGGACTTCGCCGACGACCGCCGTGGGGCGGGCCGCGTCGACGAGGCCGTCTCTCAGGAGCCTGAGTGTGATCGGGTGCGTGGGCGAGACGTCGGCCGGTTCCCGGGCCGCGTCGGCGACATTCCATAAGACGACCCCACGCGAAGAGGCGTGCAGCCACCAGTCTCCCCAGCGTCCGGCGACCTGCGCACCGAGGCGTGCGGAAGCGGGTCGCAGCGGCATGGCCGAACCATCGAAGAGCGTGTGGCCCAGGGGGACCGCACGCCAGGCCTCCGGCCGACCCGCGCCCAGGAGCTCGGCGACGAGGCCCGCGACGTCGACGAGTGTGCCGCCGCGGGCCAGGGGACGGGGCGAGTCTGCGATGCGGTCCGGATGCCAAACGACCACCGGCACGCGCAGCAGGTCCGGCGTGAGCTTCGCGCCGTCCGCCCGCAGGCCCGTCGTGTCCAGGTCCTGCCCCACGGTCCCGACCACGACGATCGCGGTCTCGTGGAGGACGCCGCGTCGTGTCAGGACCGAAACGAGCTGTCCGATCCAATAGTCGGCGGCGGTGACCTGGGCGTCGTATTCGGCGTGGCGCTGGAGGGTCGCCGCGGCGCGCTCCGCGTCGACGTCGTCGACGACCGGTGCCTCGGCCTCGCGCCTTCGGGCGTACAAACGCTGGTACCCGGGCGCGGGCGTCGCGTGGGGTCGGCGCGGCTCGGCGCTCGAGAGGTAGACGAAGAACGGGTTCTTCTTGCGGACGTCGAGCCAGGCGTCCAGTTCGCGCAGAATGACCCGCGTCTCGTCGGGTTCGCCGGTGCGACGCAGATCCTGGGCGGTCGTGAAGCTCCCCGTCAGCGAAGGCTCGACGCCCGTGGACGTGCCGAAGTAGGCGCTGAATCGACTCCGCGTCGCCGCGACCGCCGCCAGCGTCGGCGCCCCAGGCCAGGGCTCGATCAAGCTTCGGTGCCCATCGTCCGGGGACGCACCGCCCGACCATACGTCGACCATCGCGGCGCCCTCCGCCCGGAGAAGGTCGAGGTTGGGTGTCGCGGGGAACTCGCCGGCCCGACCCAGGCCGACCCGGTCGGAGCGGAGGCCGTCGACGGTCCACACGACGACGTTCCGGACGGGCGGGAGCGGGTCCACGCCCCGTTGAAGAGCCTCGACCCGGGCCCCGAGCCACCCGGCGGTCTCCAGGGGCGCGGTCTCCCCCGTCGTCTCCAGGACGAGCCGCAGGGGCTGCCCCGAGAATCGACCGAGCGGGAGCTCCAGCTGCCCCTCCCCGCCCGGCTCGACGCGCGTCGCGCCCAGGCGCTCCGCGGTTTCACCGTCCTGCTGGACTCGGACGACGAACTCGAGCGGCGCCGGGCCGACGTTGAACATGTCGGCGACGAAACGCGCGTCGGGCGGGGCCCAGAGATAGAACGTCCATGAGGCCGGCGCGCCCGCCAACAACGCGCCGCGCTTTTCGGGCCCCTCGCCGCGCTCCGCGGTCCACGCCTTGGGGGGCTCCTCGGTCACGGCTTCGGGCGAGAAGGTGACGGGGCCGAGGGCGCCGGGCGTGCGCCGCTTCCCGACGAATCGAGTGAACGCGAACCACAGACGCAGCCGATGTTCGCCGGGCGCAAGGCCGCCCTCGGGGAGGGAGAAGGTGATACGACGTCCCGTCATCGGGACCGGCACCGTGCCGATGGGCTTCTCGTCGAGGAAAATCGAGACACGCTGGCCGGCGGCGATGCCTTTTGCGAAGAGCGAGCCCGTCTTCAACCTCGGCCCCTCTTCTCCGACGGGGAAGTTGAGCACGGCCGAGATGCCCTCTGGCCAGGCGAGCCCCGCGGGCTCGTTGCCGCGCTTCGGGAGCCATCGGTCCCGTTCCCCGACCTGCGCGACCCGCGCCCACCCGGGGCCGCGGGGGTCGAGGATGGGGCCGTGCCGCCGAACATGCGCCCGCTGGGCGTCCGCGACGAGGTCCGCCTCGACGACCCAGGTGCGTGGATCGTTCGCCCCCGCGGCCACGCCGATGTCGGCGCGCGCGCTCTCGACCTCCGCGTTCGGACGGGCACGCGAGAGCTCCGACGAAGCCCCCCGGTCGGCCTCGCACCCGACGAGCACGCAGGGCGCGACCAAGAGGGCCCAGACCCAGGCGAGTCCAACGCCGACACGCCGGATCGGTCGAGATCCTGGTCCGGGCCTGACGCGTATGCGGAGGGGATCTGCGCTCATCGACTCCCGGCGCCCTAGAGGCGCGGCATGGTGCGACGCGTGGGCACGACGGTCAAGCGGTGGTCGGGTCGCGTTGACACACGCATGCCCTTCTCACACGATGCCGCGCCCATGTCGAAGCCCTCACCGTTCCTCGCCCCTGGTCGCTCTTGGGTGCTCGCCGTCTCTTCGAGCGCGTTCGGTCTGCTCGGTCTGCTCGAGGCCGTGGCGTTGCGCGGCACCGCCCCGGCGGAGACCTTCGGGGTCTTCCTGGGGGCGCTCGCCCTCGTCGTCGGGGTCGGCCTCGGTGTCGGGCTGGTGCACGCGCTCGCGCTGCCGGCCTGGGAGGAGGCGGCCGCGTCCCCCGAGGCGCTCGGGCCGCGGGACCTGGACGCCGCCGCCCAGTTCGTCGCGCGGTGTCTCGCGGCGACGCTGATCGCGGCGGCGGCCTTCGCGGGGGGCTACCTGGCGCACGGCTTCGCGCAGCGTGGATTCGCCGGGCCCTTCGTCGCGCTCGCGGCGCTGGCCGGCTGGGCCGTGGCCGAGTACAGCGTACCCGCGCTCCGCCGGTCCGTGCGGCCTGCCCTCGCCCGCATCGCACCGACGGGCCGACTCGGTGGACTCCGGGTACACCACGCCCTGTCTCTGGGGCTCGGACTCACACTGGCGGCTGTGGTCGGGCTCGCGCTTTCGCGCCTCGACCTCGGCGCGTGGCGGCTCGGCTGGTTGGGACAGCTCGCGTTCGGCGCACTGGCTGTCCCGGTGCTCGCCTGGCTGACTGCTGGACTCGGCAGACAGGCCCACAGGCTCGGGTTCGCGCTTGTCGGCGGCGCAGGCCTCGTCGTGGTCGCGGGGCTCGTGGAGCTGTCGGGCAACGCGGACGCGGCGAGTCACATCGCGCGGGACGGTCAGGTGTCGCGCATCGCCCTCGGGCTCGTGCGTCGGCTCGCGGACGGCGACGGCGACGGGCACCCGGCGAGCTTCGGGGGCGGCGATTGCGACGATACCCGGGCCGAGGTGTTTCCAGGCGCGACGGAGGTCCCGGGCAACGGGGTCGACGACAACTGCGCCGACGGCGACGCGTCGGTCGAGGTGCCGCCGCCGAGCGCCCCGGTGAGCGCGCCGTCTACGGCCGCCGAGGCCCAGGGAAAACGCCCGAACGTGGTCCTGCTGGCCGTCGACACCCTGCGGCCCGACCACCTCGGCTTCTACGGGTACCACCGGCCGACCAGCCCGCGGATTGACGCCTTCGCGCGGACCGCGGTCGCGTTCGACCACACCCTCGCGCCCGCGCCCAATACCCCGCGCTCCCTGCCCGCGTTTCTCACGGGTCGACCGGCTTCACGGGTGAAGTGGGTGAAGCGCTTCGCGAACTACGGCGCACTCACCGAGGCAAACGACACCCTCTTCGAGGTCTTCCAGCGCGCCGGCTACCGGACCGAGGCCCAGACCGCGCACTGGTACTGGGACAAGGCTCAGGGCATTCGGCAGGGCGTGGACGAATGGGACAACCGCGGCGCCCTGTCCATCAAGGACAGCAATACCCAGTCGGCCGCGCCGGACCTCACGCCGCGGGTGGTCGAACGGCTGCGCGCGCTCGAGGCCGCGGGGCGCCCGTACGTTCTCTTCGCCCACTACTTCGACCCCCACAGCCGCTACATGAAGCATCCGGAGGTCCAGGACTTCGGAGACGAGCTCGTCGACAAGTACGACAGCGAGATCGCGTTCGTCGATCGCCACCTCGGCCCGGTGCTGGACTTGCTCGACGAGGCGTCTTTCAAGGACGACACGATCGTCGTGCTCTTCAGTGACCACGGCGAGGCTTTCAAGGAGCACGGCTTCCTCTTCCACGGGCGCACGCTCTACGACGAGGAGATTCGCGCGACCTTCTTCTTACGCGCCCCCGGTGTCGCGCCCCGCCGCGTCGCGGTGCCCGTGGGCCTGGTGGACGTGCTGCCGACGCTGGCGACGCTGACGGGCACGACGGCCCCGGACGCCCTGGGCGCGAGCCTCGCCCCGCTGATGCAAGACGGCGGAGAGTGGCCCAGCGACCGGGTCGTGTTCGCGGAGCAGCTCCCCTACCCGAACTATGAGACCCACCTCGTCGCCGCGGTGGACGTGCATCGCAAGAAGCTCATCCGCAACCTGACCGAGAACAAGACCGAGCTCTACGACCTCGCGCTCGATCCGGCGGAGAAGCGGGACCTGCTGCCCTCGAATCGGGAAGCGGAGCCCGCGCTCCGGGCCGCGCTCGTGCGTTTCATCGAGTCCGATCCCGGAGGTCCGTGAGGTGGAGGGCGACGACGTCGAAGGGGGCGCTGAAAGTCCAGGACCGACGGACGCGCGCGCCGCGCTCGGGCGCGTCGTCGAGGCGCTGCTCCTCGCCGCGGAGCGACCCCTGACCAATACGGACCTGCACGGGCTGCTCGCGTCTGCGCACGTGGAGGGCGAATGGCCTCTCCCGGTCGCACTCCACGAGATTGACGCGGTCCTGAGGACCCTCGTGGAACGGGTCGGTCGAGACGGGGGCATCGAGTGCGTGGAGGTCGGCGGCGGTTATCGACTTCGAACGCCGCCCGACCTGGCCCGCGTCGTTCGACGCCTGTGGCCGGAGCGTGCGGCGCGGCTGGGGGGCGCCTCCCTGGAGACGCTCGCCATCGTGGCCTATCGGCAACCGTGCACGCGCGCCGAGATCGAGGACGTGCGCGGTGTGGACGCGGGGGGCGTGCTGAGGTCATTGCTGGAGCGGCGATGGATCAAGATCGTCGGTCGTAAGGACGAGCCCGGTCGCCCCCTCCTGTACGCGACGACCCCAGAGTTCCTGGAGACCTTCGGTCTGGAGAACCTGCGCGCGATGCCCACGCTTCGAGACCTCGAGAGCCTACGGGCCGAAGAGGAAGCGCGCCTTGCCGGGGAGCGGCAGCTCGAGCTCGACGCCCTCGACGCCCTCACGAAGGTCGACGAGGACCCCTATGAGGAAGACTTGGAAGACGCCGACGACTGACCGCCGTCTTCGACCTCCATCATGCCCGCCGCTTCCTCGCCGAGGACACCGATCGCCCCGACCCGCGGCTCGATCCAGAGCGGCCCGAGCCGGTCGCCCTGCGTGACGCGCACGAGCTTGAGGCGTGCCATCTCGAGGAGCGCGAGGAACGTGGTGATGAGCTCCTCTCGATGTCGAGCGCCCTCGCACAGCGCCTCGTAGCTCGCGGTCCCATCCCGGTCGAGCCGCTCGGCAATCTGCGCGATGCGCTCCGCGAGAGAGACCCGCTCGACGTAGATGTCGTGCGGCGCGGTGAACCGACCGCGTCGCATGAGACTCCGGAAGGCCTCGGCGAGCCGATAGACATCGGCATTGGCGAGCTCCGCCTCGTCCTCGGGGTCGGGGGGGCGGTCGAGCCCCGCGGCGCGCACGAAGACGTCCCGACCCAAACGCGGGAGCCCGTCCAGAGCTCTTGAGACCTCCTTGAAACGCTGGTACTCGAGCAGCCGGCGAACGAGCACCTCGCGCGGATCGAGGAGCTCTCCGGCCTCGTCCGCCGCGAGCGGCGGGCGCGGCAAGAGCATGACGCTCTTGAGCTGCATCAGCGTCGCGGCCATGACCAGGAACTCGCTGGCGGGCTCGATCGCGAGCCTGCGCATGGCCTCGAGGTAGCCCAGATAGGCCGTGGTCAGGCGCGAGATCGGGATGTCGAAGATGTCGAGCTCCTCTTTGCGGATCAGGTGCAAGAGGAGGTCGAGGGGCCCGTCGAAGGTGGGCAGATGGATCGAGAACGCCTCACCCTCGAGGTGGACCGGGGCCCGCGCGCTCTCTGGGTCGTCGGTCATCCGGTCAGGCCCATCAGATCGAGCAGGAACCGGTAGGTCGAGATGATGACCGGAGACAGGAGCCGCGCGCCCGTGAACATGATCAGAATCAGCAGCATCCCGCCGTACTCGCGCATCACGGCCTCGACGCGCTCGAAGCTGCGAGGGAGCACCGAGAAGAGCACCGAGAAGCCGTCGAGCGGCGAGACCGGGATGAGGTTGAAGAAGAAGAGCGTCAGGTTGGTGAGCGCGAGCTGCTGCGCGAACAGGCCGAACGGCTCGCCGAGGTCCGCGTTCGCGAGCTGCCCGGACATGTGCAGGCCGGCGAGGAGGCCGACGGAGACCACCGCGAGCCCGAGGTTGCTCAGCGGGCCCGCGAGCGAGATCCAGAAGTTCGCCTGACGCATGGTGAACTTGCGGGAGACACGCCGAAGATCGACTGGCGTGCTCGCCCAGGCGAAGAGGAAGCCGGTCCATGCGCCGAGCAGCGGCGCCACGACCATGCCGATGGGCTCGGCCTGCATGAGCGGCATGGGGTTCAAGGTGAGCCGCCCCTGCCGCGCGGCGGTGTCGTCCCCCATCTTCCAGGCCGACCACGCGTGCGCGAACTCGTGGATCGTGACCGAGAAGATGATCGTGAACAGCGCCAGTGCCTTTTGACCCCAGTCCATGCGTGCCTCAGCCCCTCGGGTGGTGCTCTGCGTGAATGCGCGACAAACGTGCTCGGGACAGATGCGTGTAGATTTCCGTGGTTCCGATGTCTGCGTGTCCGAGCATCAATTGCAGGCTTCGAAGGTCCGCGCCGCGCTCGAGGAGATGCGTGGCGAAAGCGTGACGAAGCTGGTGGGGACTGACGCTCCGGTCGATGCCCGCCTTGAGCGCCACGGCCCGCAGGATCTTGAAGAAGCCCTGGCGGGTCAATCCACGGTCGAGCCTCGAGATGAACAGCGCCTCCGCGGCGCGTCGGGGCGCACGGCGAGCCGTCGCCAGGTAGCGTTCGACGGCCTCGCGGGCGACGTCCCCCAGAGGCACGATGCGCTCCTTGCGGCCCTTGCCGAGTACACGCACGAACCCGGCCTCGAGGTGCACCTGGTCGATGCGCAGGCCCACCAGCTCCGACACGCGCAGGCCGGTCGCGTACAGGACCTCGAGCATCGCGGCGTCCCGCAGGCCGACCGGATCACCGCGATCCGGCGCGGCGAGCAGCGCGTCGACCTCGTCGAGCGAGAGTGTCTTCGGTAGGGGTCGGCCGATGCGCGGCATCTCGACCAGCGCCGTGGGATCCGTGCGCAGGCCGTGCTCGTCCGAGAGGTGTCGGAACAGCCCGCGCAACGCCACGAGCCCCCGCGCCTGGGACCGCGCCCCGATGCCGTCGGCGTTTCGGAGCGCCAGCCACCGCAGGACGTCCTCGAGGACGATCTGGTCTACGGCGCCAGGCTCGAGGCGTCGTTCAAAGTCCTGGAGGTCTCGCCGGTAGGCCGCGACGGTGTGCGCGGCCAGCCCGCGCTCTACGCGGACCCAGGTGAGGTAGGCCGTCACGGCCTCGCGAAACGTCACGGCCGCAGTCGCGCCCGCAACGCGTGGAGAAAGGTGAGCGCTTGAATGGGCGTCATGTTCTCGAGGTCGACGCCGCGCAGTTGGCGCTCGAGGTCACTGGGCGCGTGGGGCACCGTCGGCGGCACGAAGAGGGAGAGCTGGAGGCCGCCGGGAGAAGGCGCCTCGGGCAGACCACGGGCGAGCCGCGGTCGACCCACCTCATCGAGCTCCTGACCCTGCAGGTTCTCGAGCACCTGCCGCGCACGCTCGATGACGCTGCGCGGCAGCCCCGCAAGTCGCGCGACCTGAATTCCGTAGGATCGGTTCGCGCCCCCCTCGATGAGTTGGCGCAGAAACACCACCTCGTCGTTCCACTCCTTGACGGCGATCGTGAAGTTCTTCGCCCTCGGCTTCAGCGTCGCGAGGTCCGTGAGCTCGTGGTAGTGCGTGGCGAAAAGCGTTCGAGCGCCGACGACGTCGTGCACGTGCTCCGCCACGGCCCACGCGATGCTCACGCCGTCGAACGTGCTGGTTCCGCGGCCGATCTCGTCGAGGATCAGCAGGCTCCGGCGCGTCGCCTCCTGGAGGATGATCGACGTCTCGTGCATCTCGACCATGAAGGTCGAGCGCCCGGCCGCGAGGTCGTCGGCCGCGCCGACGCGGGTGAAGATGCGATCGACGACGCCGATGCGGGCGCGCCGCGCGGGCACGAAGCTGCCCATCTGGGCCAGCAAGGTGATCAGCGCGACCTGTCGCATGATCGTGCTCTTGCCGGCCATGTTCGGGCCGGTGAGCACGATGAGGCTCTGGTCCTCACGGTCCAGACGGATGGAGTTCGAGACGAACTGGTCACGCCCCACGGCCTCTTCGACGACGGGATGCCGGCCGTCCTCGATGTCGAGCACGTCCCCGTCGTCCACCTCGGGGCGCACGTAGCGGTTGCGGTGCGCCAGATCGGCGAGCGCCACGAGCGCGTCCAGGTCGGCGATGCCCGACGCGACCGCCGAGACGGTCCCCGCGTGCGTGGCGACCTCGTCCCGCAGCGCCTGGAAGATCTCCTGCTCCAACGCGATGCGGCGCGTCTCGGCGTTGAGCACCTTCTCCTCGAAGGTCTTCAGCTCGGCCGTGTAGTACCGCTCGGCGTTCGCGAGCGTCTGCTTGCGGATGTAGTCCGACGGGACCGCGTGGCGGTTCGCGTTGGAGATCTCGAGGTAGTAGCCGAAGACCCGGTTGAAGCCGAGCTTGAGCGAGCCGATGCCGGTGCGCTCGCGCTCCCGCACCTCGAGCTGGACCAGCCAGTCCTTGCCGTGGGTGGAAAGTCCCACGAGCTCGTCGAGGGCCGGGTCGAAGCCCGGTCGAACGACGCCACCGTCCTTCATCTGGGACGGAGGATCGTCGACCAGGGTCGCGGCGACGAGCGCGACGACATCGTCCACCTCGTGAATGCGCGCCGCGAGGGGCGCGAGCGCCGCGACCTCGAGCAGCACGGTCCGCAGCGCGGGGATGAGCTCGAGGCTCATGCGCATCGCCCAGAGCTCACGCGGCCCGGCGGCCCCCGCCGCGATGCGCCCATTCAGGCGCTCGAGGTCGTGCATCCGCTTGAGCACGGCGGAGAGCCGCTCTCGCCGCTCGGGATCGTCACGCAGCGCCTCGACCCCGTCCAGGCGCCGATGAATGGCCGCCGGATCGACGAGGGGGAACGAGAGCCAATGCCGCATCCGACGCCCGCCCATGGCCGTGGACGCGCGATCGAGCACGCCCAACAGGGCGCCCTGCTTACGACCCTCCATGAGCGTCTTGAAGAGCTCGAGGTTCGTTTTGGCCGTCTCGTCGAGGACCAGCGTGTCTTGGACGCGGTAGGGCGACAGGAGCCGCGTGTGGTCCGGCAGCCTTCGCTGGGTATCGATGACGTAGGCCGCGACGGCCCCGGCGGCCGACAAGACCTGCAGGGCCCCGGCGAAGCCCCAGGTCTCGAGCGCCGCGAGGGCCGATCCCCCGTCGGGCCCGACCAATCGATGCAGATTCCGGCGGGCGGCCTCGACATCGAAGAAGGCATCGCCGGGCCGCGACAGCGCGACTCGCCGGAGGCGTTCTCCCGCCTCGCGTGGGGTCTCCAGGTCGTCGGTGGCCAGCAGCACCTCGCGGGGCTCGAGCCGGCTGAGCTCGCATCGGAGCGCCGCGGCGCCCACGACCTCGGTCGCCCGAAAGTCGCCGGTCGAGACGTCCAACGCCGCGAGGGCCCAGCGCTCTTCGCGCCCCCGCACGAGCGCCACGAGGTAGTTGTTGGCGCGCTCCTGGAGCCCCTCGCCGTCGATGATCACTCCGGGTGTCACGACGCGCGTGATTCCGCGCTCCACGATGCCCTTGGCGTGCGCCGGGTCCTCGAGCTGGTCGCACACCGCGACCTTGAGCCCAGCATCGAGCGCGCGGGCCAGGTACGCCGGGAGCTGGTGGTGCGGGAAGCCCGACATCGGCGCCGGCACGCTCGAGTCCTTGTCGCGGCTCGTGACCGTGAGGCCGAGGTGCTGCCCGCCCATCTCGGCGTCCGCATAGAACATCTCGTAGAAGTCGCCCATGCGGAAGAAGAGGAGCGCGTCCGGGTAGCGCTCCTTGGCCGCGACGTACTGCCGCATCATGGGCGTGAGCTTGACGCCGGCGGGTATGCCGAACCGCGCCTCGGCGGTGACCTCTGTCTTCGAAGCGACCGACATCGGCGGGAGATTTACGGGAAGACGCGAGGCAATGAAAGGACGCCGCGCGGCGACGACCTCAGACGTGCTCGTCGATGATTCCGCCCAGCTCCGGCGGCTGCACGTAGATCTCTCGACCGCGCCGGTTGTAGAGGCGAACCGCCCCGCCCTGCCCCGTCGCGTTCACGCGCTGCGTGGCCTGGAGCCCCGTGCTTCGGGCGTCGACGTTCGTCTCCGCCTTGTAGACCCCGTCCACGGGCGCGAAGTTGACCGTCGGCGCCATGCCGAAGAGGCCGGCGACGGCGTCGACGATCCGGTCGACCGCTTGCGGCTTCGCGGTGGTCGCAGAGATCGCGACGCCGGCGCGCCCGGCTACGCTTCCAGCGCGCATCAGCGGATCGCGACGAGGAGGAAGAGTTCACCGCGGCCGGCGGCGCGCCACCGAGGCAAACCCTGCCCCGGCAGGCGGAACCGCATGCCATCACGGGTACCCGGCGGGACATCCAGTCGCACCGAGCCCCAGGGTGTGGGAATGGCCAACGCCCCTCCATGGCGGGCCAACGAAGCCGGCACCTCGAGGGTGCCCCGGAGGTCCGCGCCTTCGCGCAGATACCCGGGGACCTCGACCGGCTCGAGGGTCAGATACAGGTCCCCCGCGGGCTCGCCCGCGAGGCCTTCGTTGCCTTTGGACCTCAGCCGCAAGCGGGCCCCCGGCCGCGCGCCGGGGGGCACGACGACCTTCACCTTCTCGCGTACGAGAAGTCGGCCCTCACCGCGGCAGATGCACGACCCGTCGCCTTCACCGGCGCAGGACGGGCACGCCGCGAGACGTGTCACCGAGACCGTCGGCTCCGCGCCCCGCAGGAGGGTCTCCACGTCGACGACGAGCGCTTGCTCGATGTTGGAGCCGGTCACGGCGCGTGCGCGGCGCAAACGGGTCCGCAGCCGCGCCCAGAAGCCGGGCTGGACCGGCACCTCGGGCGAGACCGTCGCCTCTCGCAGGTCCGCCGTGGAGCCCGCTCCATCGTCGGAGGGGACGCGGCCTTCCCTGGCCGCGGGCTCGGCGCTGGGCGCTGGGGTCGAACGGGGTTCGTCCCGCTCGGCGCCGCGCGCCTCGGCCTTCGAGCGAAAAGTCGCCGCGCGCCGACGAAAGTCGGCGAACGCGGCGTCGCGATCGAAGTCGTCGGCCGCGCGGGCAGGTGCCTGCGACTTCTTCGCCGCCCTGTCCGGGCTGATGCGCCCCGTCAGGACATTGTAGGCCGCCGTAATCTCCGCAAACCGGGCGTGGTCACCGCCGGCATCCGGGTGCATCGTTCGGGCCAGACGACGGTACGCCCGCTTCACCTCGGAGAGGGAAGCGGAGTCGGCCAGGCCGAGGAGCTGATAACAGTGGGTCTGCGTCAGAACCATGGGTACTCCGGCGTGGGTCAGACGCCTCGGAGCGCTACAACAGCAACGGCCGTGCCAAGGGTCGACACTCCGCGGACGGTGCGCGCCCCCGCCCCGCACACCACGGCGACGTTATGCGGCCAGCCCAACTGCGCAAGCATTTGCATACCTGCTGGACCCTCGCGGTGTACACCGGACGCGCACCCCATTCTCGCCGTAGCCGATGAGACGTGCGCAAGCCGTTGCACATGCGCATGCCGCCGATGCGCAAGCGATTGCGCACATCTCACGCCTCGATCCCGAGTCGCTTGAGCTTGTAGAGCAACGTGCGCCGTGACACGCCCAGCGCCCGCGCGGCCTGGGTCCGATTGCCCCCGACAGCCGCCAGGGCCCGCTCGATCAGGCGCCGTTCGGCCACCTCGGTGACCTCGCCGACGGTCTCCTGCAGGTCCTCGAGGTGGTCGGGCAGGTCGACGCGCACGCCCGACGCGTTCACGGTCGACAACCCGAGGTCGACCGGCTCGACCTCTTGCCCCTCGGCGACGAGCACCGCCTGCTCGAGGGCGTGTTCGAGCTCACGCACGTTGCCGGGCCACCGATGCGCGAGCAGCGCGCGAGCGGCCGCCCTCGAGAGCGGGCGCTCCGGGCGTCCGTGGCGCGCCGAGAAGCGGGCCATGAAGTGCATCGCCAGCGGGATCAGGTCCTCACGGCGGTCACGCAGCGGCGGCAGATGCAGCGTGACGACCTTGAGCCGGTAGTACAGGTCTTCTCGGAACCGCGTCGCCTTGATCTCCGCCGGCAGGTCGCGATGGGTCGCGGCCACGAGACGGACGTCCACGTCCAACGGCTTTCGGGCCCCGACGCGGACGACCTGCCGCTCCTGGAGGACACGGAGCACCCTCGCCTGGGTCGCGGGGGCCATGTCGCCGATCTCGTCGAGGAAGAGCGTGCCCCCGTCGGCCCGCTCGAAGGTGCCGGCGCGGGCGTCGACCCCCGTCGCGACCCCGCGCTCGATGCCGAAGAGCTCGGCCTCGAGCAACGACTCCGGCAGAGCCGCGCAGTTGATCGCGACGAATGGACGGTCTCGGCGCTCGCTGAGCTGGTGGATGGTGCGGGCGATCATCTCTTTGCCCGTGCCGCTCTCACCCGTAATGAGCACGCTCGCGGTCGTGTCCGCGACCTTCTCGACGAGCTGCATCGCCGCGCGGAACGCCGGGCTGGCCCCGACGAGGCCCGTGGGCGACGAGCGCTCGGCCAGGGCCTGACGCAGACTCCGATTCTCGTTCGCGAGGACCTCGCGACTCCGATGAACGGCCGAAAAGAGGCGCGCGTTTTCAGCCGCCATGGCGACCGCGTTGGCGATGATGGCGAGGAGCCGCTCGTGCCGCGGTTCGAAGGCGTCCGGCGCGGAGTCCGAGAGGTTGATCACCCCGACCACACGATCGCGCACGAGCAAAGGGAGACACAGGAGAGACAGCGTTTGTGTGGCCGCGTCGGGTCGTCGAAGAAAACGGGCGTCGGCCGGGGCGTTGCCCAGCCGGATGGCCTTGCGGTGAAGGGCGACGTGGCCCGCGACCCCTTCGCCGATCCCGAAACGGGGGTGCTCCGCCGCGACCTCGTAGACGCGAGCGACGTCGTCGAACGCGCCCCGCCCCGCGGCCAGGCACAAGCCCAGCGGCTGGCCGTTCGGGTCGTAGGTCACGACGAAAATCGAGCAGTTCTCCGGCGCGAGCGCCTCGTGGATCAGGTCGACGGTTCGACCGCAGACCGTCCCGAAGTCGAGGCTCGAGCCGAGCTCGTCGCCGACCTGGCGAACCAGCGAAAGCTCTTCGACCTTCTCGTCGAAGCGGGCGGTGAGGTCCATCACGGTTCGGGCGAACTCGTCCCGCTCTCGCTTGAGCTGCGCGAGGCGGGCGTCGAAGTCCGGCTCTTGGGCGCGGTCCGGCATGGTGGTCAGACCGTCGGCATCGTGTTGACCTGATTCATCGCGGCATGGAGGTCGACCTGCATGCGCTTCACGGCCGTGCGGAGCTTGTCGGCGTTGAGGCTGAGGTGCTTCCACGCGCCGTCGTCCAGCCGCGGCATGATTCGATCACCCGCGAAGCCGAAGCCGTAGCCTCGAATCATCAGGTCGGCCACGTGAACGACCGCCGCGGTGTCCGCGTACTTGCCCGCCTTCATCGGCTCATGGTGACGCGCGATGGGTTCGGCGATGGCGGTGGGCAGCTTCCACCGCAGGACCAGCCAGTGGCCGATCTCGTCGTGCGTAACGCCCAACAGCTTCGCCTCGGTCTCACGAATCGAGCGTCGGTCGGCCACGGCCTGGGCCACCACGGCGCGATACTCGTCCGTGAGCTGGCTGGCGAGCACCATCTTGCCGATGTCGTGCATGAGCGCCGCGGCCGAGAGCTCCTCGCAGCGCGGCATGCCCAGCGTTCGGCCGAGCGCCCCCGCGGCGATGGCGCACCCGTACGAGTGCTCCCAAAGGCCGTCCAGCGCGCTGCCCCGGCCCGAGAACATGTCGCTCACGGTCGTCGAAACGATCAGCCCCTTCACGACGTCGAGGCCCAGCATCAACAAGGCGTCGAAGACGGTGATGATCGCGCCGCTCACGCCGTAGAACGCGGAGTTCACGAGCCGAAGGATCCGGGCGCACAGGACCGGATCGGTCTCGATCGCCGAGGCGATCTTCTGCAGGGACTCCTTGGCGCCATCCTCCGACAGGAGCTTGTTGAGACGCAGTACGGAGTCCGGAAACGTCGGCAGACTCTTCAGCGCGTCGACGCGGCGCTTGAGCATGCGCCGGCCGATGTCGTCGATGAGCTGGTCCTCGGTCGTGGGTTCGACCTCTGCCCGCCGAAAGAGCACCATCTCAGGGCATCTCCGCTCGCCGGAGGTAGTCCAGATAGACGTCGCGGACGGCCTCTTTGAGCGCCAACATACGGCGATCGTGCGCCACGGTGGAGAAGCGGGCCTCGAGGGCCACGAGCCAGGCATCGGCGTCGGGCGCGAGCTCCCACGGGCCCAGGCGACCATCGTCGTCGACCTCGACGACCTTGATGCCGAGGTCTTGGAGCATCGCGAGGTGGCGCGAGGCCAGGACCGTGCCGCGGCCCAGCAAGAGCTTGCCGTCGGGCATCAGCACGGGATTCGCGAGCCGAACGCCCGGCCGAGCCACCTGTGTCAGGACACGGACCGCCATCAGGCGCGACCATACCAGCCCAGGGCGATGCCGTGGGGGGGAATCGAGGCTGTCAGGCCGCGGCGGCCGCGTCGAGGTAGCCCTGGATCAGGGCCTCGTCTCTCGGACTCAGATCGACGAACCGCAGGCCCACACCCCGTCGGGTGTTGCGACCGTGCACGATCTCAGCGTCCAGCCAGAGGACCTCGTCGCACCCCGGCAGGACGAGCTCGAGCGCGATGCGCGCCTTGGCCGGCGTGCGCGGCTCGAGCAGTCGATGCAGGAAGACGCCTCGAGGACTGATGTTTCGCGTTCGGGCAAGGTGAGGCACGCCGTTGATCATCTTGTTGACGTAGATGTCGAGCGGCTTGCGGGTCTCATTCCGCCCGTTGCGGAGTGTGGGCTCGGTCTTCATGTCGCGCTCCTGTATGTCATAATCCTGAAAGGTAGGATATGCCCATACCCAGACGCGTCAAGAAATGCGCCTACTCGGCCTCGCGCCCCACGAGGTTCTCGACGGATTGAATCGTGAGCAGGTTCGTGGTGCCGGAGCGCCCGGTCGGCACACCCGCGACCACCGCGACCATGTCGCCGCGTCGAAGCGTGCCGTCCTCGACGAAGGCCTCACAAGTTCGCCGAATCACGTTCTCCATGCGCCCGTAGATGCGCATCGTGACCGCGTGGCACCCGTAGCAGATGGACAGTCGACGGGCGACGGAGAGCTCGGGGGTCGTCACGAGGATGTTGACCGCCGGCCGATAGCGCGACATGCGCAGGGCGGTCGCGCCGCTCGAGGTCGGAACGAGGATGGCCTTGACCTTCAGCTCGCTCGCCGCGAGCCACGCGCCCTTGCAGATGAGCTCCGAGATCTCACTGGCGTGTGCGCCCCCGGGCAGCTTCATCGAGGTCCGCGCGGTCTCGCGTTCGGCGAACTCCGCGATGCGTCCCATGGTCGCGACCGCGTCGATCGGGTACTTCCCGACGGTCGTCTCCTGAGACAGCATGATGGCGTCGGTGCCCTCGAAGACCGCGTTCGCCACGTCCGAGGTCTCGGCGCGTGACGGACGCGGGTTGCGGGTCATGGACTCGAGCATTTCGGTGGCGACGACGACGGTCTTTCCGGCCGCTCGGCAGGCGTCGATCATCTGTTTCTGGACGACCGGCACCTCCTCGGCGCGGATCTCCACGCCGAGGTCGCCGCGCGCGACCATGATGCCGTCGGACAGCGCGATGATGTCGGCGAGGTTCTTGACCCCCAGTCGGCTCTCGATCTTGGAGATGATCGCCGTTCGGCCGCCCTCTCGAATGATCATCTCGCGGATCTGCTCGACGTCCTCCGGTTCGCTGACGAAAGAGGCGGCGATGAAGTCGGCGCCCTGCCGCACCGCGAAGCGGATGTCCGAGGCGTCGCGCTCGGACATGAACGGTAGACCGAGTCGAGCGTCGGGGATGTTCACCCCTTTGCGGGTCTTGATGGTCCCGCCGCGGACGACCTTGCAGTGCACGTCCTCACCGTCGATGCCGACGACGAGCAGCTCGATCTGACCGTCGTCGACGAGCACCGAGCCCCCCGTGTCGAGGACACGCGCGATGGTCGGGTGGGACACCCGAAGGAGACCCGGCACGGACATGCCCCCCTCCCCGCCGCGCACGATCAACGATTCACCCTGCTCGATGACGTACGGGGTCTCGACCTCGTTCGTGCGGATCTCGGGTCCTTTGGTGTCGACGAGAATGCCGACCTTGTCGGAGAGGGTCCGCAGGTCGGCGATGATCCCGGCGGCCTCGTCCTGGGTCGAGTGGCTCATGTTGATGCGCACGACGTTCATGCCGGCGTCGATGAGCTTGCGCAGCATCTCGGGCGAACGTGTGGCGGGACCGATGGTCGCGATGATCTTGGTCTTGCGCAATGTGACCCTCCGCGCGGCATTCTAGGTCCATTCCGCAGTGCGGACCCGTGATTTCTTCGAGGCAGCGACCATGTCCGCGCGTGCTCGGCTGCGCCTTTGCCTCCTACGCGCTCAGGCGCTTTGGACGCTGGTCCTCCTCGGGGTCGTGCTCGGTGTGACGGCCGGCGCCGCGTGGGCCGAGGGTCGAGCTCTCGAGCCCCGGCGTTGGCTCGAGGCCGCCGTGCCCGCGTCGGCCTGCCTGGGCTTCTGCGTGGCCTGGGCCCGCGCCCGCGCGGCGCGGGTGGACGTCGCGCTGGGCGCGCTGGGCGCGCGGTGGCCCACGTTTCTTTGGCCGGGTCTCGTCGTCGCGTGGAGCCTGTGCCTCACGGGCGTGGCCTCGGACGTCACGCCTTTCAAACGACGCGGGAGCGCCGCGTGGCGCATCGAGGACACGCCGACGGGGCGGCGCCTGGTTCATCCCGGCGGCGTGGTCGTGCTCCGGGGCGAGACGAACGGGCTCCACCGCGACGATCTGGCGGAGTCGGAGGCGAGGCTGCCGGACGCCGTTCTGGCGCCGGTGGACGTGGAGTCGAGCGCGGCCGCACGCGGGTGGCGAGGGCTCGCGCCCGGGCCGGCACTCGCCGTTGCCGGCTGGGCGCTCGGCGCGCTCCCCACCCCGCCCGGAGTGGTGATGACACTCGGCGCAGGCGTCACGACCTGGCTGGTGCTTACGCTCGTTTCGCCGTGAGCGGAATCGGCTCGATGAAGACCTGGGCGTTGTAGTCCGGCACGCCGCCATGCGGATCAAGACGGTCCGCGGGCAACAGCACGTTCGCCTCGGGCCAGTGCATCTGCACGTTGCCCGGATGGAGCGCCGCGCAGCGTACGACCGCCTCGCAGGCGCCGTGCTCGCTGCGGACCCGCACACGCTCGCCGTCTTCAAGTCCACGCGCGACCGCGTCCTCGACGGCCATGAGCACATCGTCGCGGTAGGCCCCCGTCAACGGGTCGTAGTCGGCCTGGACCATGCTGTTGAACTGCTTGCCACGGCGGGTGGAGAGCATCAGCGCGCCCTCCGGCGACACGACGACGGGCGGCGCGACCGGCCAGAAGTGGGCGCGCCCCCCGGGCAGAGGGAAAGCACCGTCGACGCACAGGTGGCGTCCGCCGTACTGGAAGACGTCGCCCTGCCGAGAGAGGCCGGCGATGGGCGCGTACTGCGGCACGGCGCGGGCGATGTCGGCTCGAATCGCGGCGCCGTCGGGCAGGTCGAGGAGCGCGGCACGCTCCGGGCGCGCGGCGCGCACGAGGTCGAGCACGATGCGCCACTCCGAGCGGGCTTCGCCGACGTCGTGGCCCTCGAGGTGTGGACTGAAGACGACCCGTCTTTCGGTCGTCGTCTCGGTCCCGCCCCCCTCCTGCTCGTAGCGTGTGCGGGCCGGCAGGAGCCAGACCTCTTCGGCCGGCTCGATGAGCATCTGCCGCGTCACCACGATGTCCTGGTGAATCCGCACGGGCACTTGCGCGAGCGCCTGCTCGACTTGCCTCGCCTGCGGGAGCGTCTCCAGGAAGTTGCCGCCGACGACGTACATCACGTCGAGCTCGCCGCGACCGGCGGCTTGCACCATCCCGACCGTGTGCAGGGCGGGCCCGCTCGGCACCTCGAAGCCCCACAACGCCGAGAAGTGGGCCCGAGCGGCTGGGTCGTCCACGGACAGGCCGCCGGGCAGGGCCGTGGTGTAGGCGCCCATCTCCGCCCCACCCTGGACGCCGCTGTGTCCACGAATGGGCATCAGCCCGCAGCCATCGCGCCCCACGAACCCCCGGAGGAGCCCGAGATTGCACAGTGCCGCGACCGTCTCGGCCCCATGCCCGTGCTGTGTGAGGCCCATGCTCCACACGAGCACGCCGCGCCGCGTACGCGCCATGAGGTCGACGAAACCCTCGAGGTCCTCGGCGGACGCGCCGGACGCCGCCCGCAACGTCTCCATGTCGAGCGCTTCGAGGCCCTCGCGGAGCGCCTCGAAGCCCGAACAGTGCGCGTCCACGAAGTCACGGTCGATCGCGCCGCGCGCAATGAGGGCCTTCGCGACGGCACAAAGAAACGCGAGGTCTCCGCCGGTCCGGACCTTGAAGAACCGCTCGACGATCTCCGTCCCGAAGACGGCGGAGGCCGGCGTCGATGGGACCCAGTAGCGCTTGAGGCCGGGCTCTTCGAAGGGGTTGACCGCGTAGATGCGTGCGCCTCGCGCCCGAGCCTCATGGAGGTACTTCATCGCGACGGGTTGGTCGTTCGCGGGGTTGCTGCCGAGGAAAACGATCGTCTCGGCATCGTACCAATCGATGTAGCTGCAGGTGCTCGCCGAGACGCCGAGCGTGGCCTTCATGGCCGATGTGCTGGGGCTGTGGCAGAGCCGGGCGGCGTTGTCGACGTGCGGGCTGCCGAGGCACCGCCACGCCTTCTGCATCGTGTAGTAGACCTCGTTCGTCAGCCCGCGCGACGTGAGGAAGAGCGCGCACCGCCGTGGATCCGCCGCCCCCAAACGCGCGCCGAGAGACTCGATCGCCGTGTCCCACGAGACGCGGGTGAAGCCCGGCTCGCCGCGGCGGCGGCGCATCGGATACGGCAGTCGACCGAGGTCCCGCAGCGCCCGACCATCGAGCGCCTGAAGCGCCTCCACGTCGGTCAGCCGCGTCTCGTCCAGCGCGTCCATGGTGTTGAGGCGCAGCAGGTTCAGGCGGACGAGGCAGAGGTGGGTGCCCTCGATGGTCCAGTCCTTGAGCCCCGTCGTGCCCAGCGCGCAGCCGTCGCACACACCCTGACTCAGGACCTTCCACGCGTAGAGCGGATGCTCGCGGTTCTGCCAGGCGATCCGAAGCATCTCGGAGTAGTGCCTTGGCTTGCGCGCGCCCAGACCGAACGGCAGGTTCACGACGACCGCCTCCTGGGTCTCAGAACGGCTGGTCGGACTGCACGAGGAGGCTCGCCGAGACCTTCAGCAGCTCGTCGTCCGGGAGGATGAGGCGGGGTGACTGCCGAGTCACCGAGTCGAGGGTGTGCACCGCGACCTGGTTGTTGACGAGCCCCACCATCACCGGGCCGGGCACCGTGGCCTTGAGCGCCTCGTCCACCGCGGCGCATCCAAGTCGGCTCGCGAGTAGGTTGTCGAACGCCGTCGGATGCCCACCGCGGGCGATGTACCCGATCGTGTTCAGGCGCGACTCGAGCGGGCGACCGAGACACTCGCGGATCACGGCGTCGTCCTCGATGAGGCGGCAAAGCTCCTCCCCGATTCTCGGTCGGCCGCTGGCCTTCCGGACGCCCTCGGCCATGACGATGATGATGTACCGGTAGTCCAGGCGCGCCGCGGCCCGCACGCGCTCCAGCACGACCTCGGGCCGATAGGACTCGGCCACCTCGGGCATCATGATCACCGCGGCGCCGCCGGCGATGCCGGACGCCAACGCGATCCACCCGCTGGTGTTGCCCATCACCTCGAGGATGCAGCAACGGCGGTGGCTGTCGATCGTGTCGCGGAGCTTCCGGAGCGCGTCGACCGTGTTGTTGAGCGCGGTGTCGAAGCCGATGCTGAACTCGGTGCCCCAGATGTCGTTGTCGATGGTCGCGGGGATGCCGACGACCCGCAGGGACTCGCCGAAGCGCTCCTCATAGGCCGCGGCGATGCGGGCGCAGCCCTTGAACGAGCCGTCGCCGCCGATGACCACGATGGCGTCGAGCCCGAGCTGACGCAGGTTCACGATGGCCACGTCCGTGATCTCGCGCTGCTTTCGCAGCCAGGCCTCGCGCTCGCTGCCCTGCACGTTCGCCGGCGGGTCCGCGAGCTCCGGCAGGCGGCCGGTCCCAATGAACGTGCCGCCGCGATGGATGATGTCGCGGACGCGGGTCCGGTCGATGTTCCGGTCGAAGTTGACCTCCAACCGGCCGGCCAGGCCGTTGAGGCCCTCACGAAAGAGCACGATTTCGTACTCCGGCGACACCATCTTCACGCGACGAAACACGGCCCGGATCGCGGCATTCATGCCCGGTGCGTCGCCGCCGCTGGTCAGGATCCCGACCCTTTTTCTCGCCATAAGTCGCTCCGCCGGAAACCACACCCTCGCCCGATGGACTTCGCACGGATACGCCCGCCCCGCAATCTTGACACCTGCGATCCGCGAGGCCCATATATTCGCAGCCATCGTCTGGACCCCCAAGGAGCCTCATGTTCGCCGTCGTGATCAACGAGAAGGGCGGCCAGCCCCGACGCCAGGAGTTCACCAAGAGCGAGGTGACGATCGGCCGCGTGCAGGGGAACGACATCATCCTGCCCAAGCAGAACGTGTCGAAGCGCCACAGCCGCATCGTGGTGAAGGACGGCAAGTTCATCATCGTCGACCTCAAGTCGACGAACGGCACCTACGTCAACGGCCGCAAGATCGCGTCGCCGATGGTCATCAAGTCGTCCGACAAGATCTACATCGGCGACTTCATCATGACGGTCGAGGCGCTCGACGGCGCCGCCGCCGACCTCGGCGACGGCTCCATCGCGCCGTCCCCGGTCCCGCAGTCTCAGGGTGCCCCGACGCCCGTGCCGTCGGCCCCGCCCGCGCCTGCGCCCGAGCCGCCCCGTCGGACCGCGCCGCCGCCTCCGCCGCCGCGCCCGAAGCCCGCACCCATCGGCGCACCGACGCCCGCGCCGATGCCGGCCCCTGTGCCCGTCGCCCCGGCGCCCGCGCCCACCCCCGCGCCGGTCGCCGCGGTGCCGCCCGCCCCACGGCCGGCGCCGGCGCCTGTGCCTGCGCCGCGGCCTGTGCCCGTCCCCGCCCCTGCGCCCGCACCTCGTCCGGCCTCGACGCCCGCGGCCGTGCCCGCTCCGGCACCGCGAAGCGCTCCGCGCGCCGCGACACCCGGCAACGACCTCGCGAGCGTGCTCGCGGCGGTCCACGAGCGGGTCGTCGGCCGTCTCGAGCAGCAACAGGTCGCCGTGCCCACCCAGTGGTCTCCGAGCGCCCCTGCGGACGACGCGGCCCTGCAACGGGCCGAGTCGGCGGCCGAAGAGGCGCTCCGGGAGCTCGGCGGGCACCGGCCCGGCGGTGCCGACACCGCGGGCCTCGCCGCGCTCATCGCGTCCGAGGTCGTGGCGGTCGGCCCGTTGACGCACCTCTTCGCTGATTCGACCATCCGGCGTGTCCTCGTCGATGGTGCCGAGCAGGTGCACGTCGTTCGAGGCGGCGGGCTCGAGTCGGCCGGTGTCCGCTTCTCGAGCGCGCACGCGGTCAGCCTCGCGGCCTCGCGCCTCCTCCGAAGCGCCGGCGTCACCCTGTCGGAGTCCGCAACGTTCGCCGAAGGTGTCTTGGCCGACGGCACGCGTGTTCACCTCGCGAGCGCGGCCGTCGGCGGTCCGTTCGTGACCATCGACCGCCCCGGCGTCGGCGCCGCGACCTTCGAAATGCTGGTCGATCGCGGCACCATCGCGCACCCCGTCGCGCGGTTCTTCGAGCTCGCGATGCGCGTCGGCACGTCGATCGTGGTGTCGAGCAACTGCGTCGATGCACGCTTCGAGTTCCTCTCGGCGCTCGCCAATGCCGCCGCCGGGTTGCGCGTCATCGCCGTCGAGGGCGGCGGCCGCCTGGCCGGCACCCACGCCGTCACGCTCTCTGGCGCGCCCGGTGTGGACAACGGCGCCCTCGTCCAGCACGCGATGAAGATGCGCCCCGACCGACTCATCGTCGCGGACTGTCGCGGGCCCGAGGCGTTCTCCGCGCTCAGCGCCCTCTCCGGTGGGGTCAACGGCGGTGTCATCGGCCTCGAGGCCACGACCGTCGATGAGGCCGTCACCCGGCTGTTGCGACAGGCCGCAATGGGCGCGGCCATCGCGCCCGAGCGGCTCGACGCGCTGCTCAACGACTCGGCGCGCATCCTCGTTCAGCTTCAGCGGAACGCGGACCGAAGCGTCCGCGTCACCCAGGTCTCCGAGCTGGCGGGGGGTCAACTCCAGGACGTCTACGGGGCCGGAGGACGCGCCACCGGACACGTGCCGACGTTCGTGCAACAAGCGCAGAGCCTCGGCCACTCGGTGGACGCCCACCTGTTCCGGTAAGGCGGCGTGTTCGTCGTCGTCGTCGAGGACGAGCGCGGCGGTCTCGTCGCCGAGACCGCGTTGTTCGAGGGCAGCATCAGCATCGGCCGGACCAGCGAGAACGACCTCGTCCTGGACGCGCCGACGATCTCTCGCCACCACGCGCGGCTGTCTTTGGAGAGCACCGGCGTCGTCTTGCACGACCTGGGGAGCGCCAACGGCGTCGTGCTCGACGACCACCCGCTGACCGGCTCGTCGCCGATCACCGAGAGCAGCCGCGTTCGTCTCGGAGGCTACAGGCTTTACATCGAGCGTGCGACCGGTCGCATGCGTGCGCCACAGGATGGCCTGAGTACCGCCATCGTCACGGCGGAGCAGGCCCACGGCAAACTCGTGCTGACGGACGGCGCGCAGGCGGGCCGGGAGCTGATGCTCTTCGAACGGATCGCGTGTATCGGTCGGACCGACGAGAACGACATCACCCTCGCGGACACCTCCGTCTCGAGGCACCACGCGCGGCTGAAGAAGCAGGACGACGGCAGCTATACGTTGATGGACCTGAACTCCAGCAACGGCACCCGGCTGAACGGGAAGCGCGTGACCTCGGCCCGGGCGCGCTTCGGCGACCGCATCCACTTCGGCAACGTGCCCTGCTTGCTCGTCGACCCGAAGGGCAAGGGCGCCGCGCGGGCGCAGACGCCGCGTTGGGTCGCCTACGCCGGTGCGGTGCTGGCGGCGGCCGGCCTGGGCGCGCTGCTGTCCTTCGTCCTTCGCTGAGACCGAGCGCCCGGTCAGATCTCGGCGAGCTTCTTCTTCATCTTCGAGATGAGGGCGTCGAAGCCATCGCTCGTGAGCGTCTTGTTGAACTGCTCGCGGTAGTTCTCCACGAGGCTCACCTCGTCGATGACGATGTCGGACGCGACCCAGCGCTTGTCCTCACGCGGCTCGAGGTTGAAGACGAGCTCGATCTCCGCCTTCTTCGTCTTGGCGACGGCCTCGACGACCGCCGTCGTGCCCTTCTGGGTCTCGCCCTCGAACGCGACGGTGTACTCGTTGTTCGCGCCCCGCACCTTCTTCAGGTAGCTGCGAAAGACGAGCTCTCGGAACGTGTCGATGAACGTCTTCCGCTGGTCGGGCTTGAGCCCCGCCCAGTGCTTGCCGAGGGCCTTCTCGCTCAGGCGGTCGAACTCCATCACCGGATCGATGATCGCCTTGAGCTTCGCGTCCGCGTCGGCGGTGGCCGCAGCGACCGCACCCGCGACCGGGGGCGAGACCAGCGCGCGGATGCCCGCGATCTGCTCCCCGAGCCACGTCGTCGGCTTGGGGGGGGCCGCAGAGGCGGTGCCGGTGAGCGCCAGGGTGCCGCAGACCACGACGACGGTACGCAAACTCAGACTCCAGGAACGCATCGATTCTCTCCTTCTTTCCTCGAATCCTTGGACGCGCGACCACCGCCGCAGATTCTCGGTCGCTACGGATTCGTCTTCGGTGGGGGAACGACGACCGCGACACCGACCGCATTCTGAAGCCGCGCGACGGCGATGTTCAGCTCGAAAAGTGTTCGAAAGTAGCTGAGGCGGGCCGAGCTGTAGGCCACGAGGCTGTCCAGCAGCTCGTCGGTCGTGGCCAGGCCGATGCCGAAGTTCATCGTGTTCGACACCAACCACCCTTTGCCGGCCTTCATGGCCTGTCGACGGGATTCGAGCTCCGCCGTGTAACGCCGCACCGTCCCGAGCTCTTCGACGATCTCGAGCCGCATCTTCTGTCGAAGCGCGTCGCGCTGCCCACGGAGCTTCGACAGGTTGGCCTCGGCCTCACGGAGCTTGCCCATCCGGGCGGCGAAGTCGAGCTTCCACTCGGCGCCCACGACGAAGCCCCAGCTCAGGAAGTTGTACTGGTCGTTCGCGAAGGGATCGGGGTTGTCCGCGGCCGAGGTGCCCTTCGCGTAACCGAAGGCCGCGACGAGCGCGATGTCGGGGAAAAACTCGGCGGTCGCCAGGTCGACCTGGCCCTGGCGCGCGCGAAAACCCGCGTCGACGAGCCGCACGTCGGCGCGGTGGCTGCCGGCCAGGTTCATCCAGCCGTCGACGTCCCGCTCCACCACCTGGACCTCGGCCAACGCCTTCTCGGCGAGCTCGAGCCGCGCGCCCTCCGGCGCCCCAGCGGCCAGGCGAAGCCCCTCCCACGCGTAGTCCGACAACGCGCGCGTCTCGAGGTATCCGGCTTCGAGCTCGGCCTCCTTGACGAGGAGCTTTCGCAGATCGTTCGTCGTGAACCGACCCGTTTCGTCCGCCAGTTCCTTCTCGATCTGCCGCTTCGCGGTCTGCAGGCGCTTGCGTCCGTCCTCCAGGATCTCGAGGGCGCTGGCCGTCATCTGGGCGCCGTACCACGCCCGCTTCACCATGAGCGAGACCTGTGCCTGGGTCGCCTCGAGCGTCGCCCGCCCGACCTCGAGCCCCCCTTCCGCAGCGCGGCGTCCCGCCGAGAACTTGCCGAAGGTGTAGAGCGGCAGGGTCAGGGTCGCTCGGGACCGCGTCAGAATGCCGATGTCCGTGTCCGCGTCGATGCGCTCATCGTCGGCCGGGCGCGCGCCTGGGCAGGGACCGACCCGCAGGAGGCCGGGGTCGAGGGTGGGGTCGGTAAAGGCACACTCCTCGAGCAGTCGCCGCTCCGGCAGCGGGGCCATCAGCGACTCCAGCTTGAGCGTCGGGAGCCAGGACCAGTAGGCGCGGTCGTAGAGGGCCTGGTAGGCCGCCAGCTCGCCCCGGGCGGCCTCGAGCGGGCCCCCCGGGTCGTCGACCCGCGCCAACAGCCCATCGAGCGTCAAAACGGTCGGCGCGGCCGCAGCGGCGGTCTCTGGAACGGGCGCGTCTGCGTGGCTCGGGGCCGCGCCGAAGACCCACAGGAGACACTGCAGAAGGAACAAGCCCGAGGCGCGCATGGACGGCACAACTACGGCC
>JBMOFP010000004.1:0-82012 GCA_049318805.1 Bradymonadia bacterium | reverse complement strand
TCCCAAGGACAAACCGGTGGTCGTCTACTGTCGCAGCGGCAACCGCAGCGCGTCGGCCGCCCAGGCACTCCTCGAGGCTGGCTATAGCGAAGTGTACGACCTGGGCGGGATCATCGAGTGGTCGCGGCAGGGCGTCGGTGGGCCAGCCGAGGGCCACCACGGCCGCGGGGCTGTAGGGGATCGAGCGCAAAGCCGCGCTGCCGGCCGGGGCATGAGGCTCGAGGAGGGTCGCGGCCACGTCGGCGGGCACGGCGAGCACCACGGCGTCGGCCTCGACCCGCGCCCCGGACGCACACCGCACGGACCAGCCCGTGCCCGTGCGCTCGAGGGCATCGACCGTGACGCCGGTGCGCAGCGCACTGCCGAGGCGCAGCGCGAGGGCGTCGGTCAGCGCCTGCATGCCCTCGGGAAAGCTCGTGAGGTGCCCGCCCGGTCCCGCAGCCGACGCCACGCCCGCCTTCTTGGCCCGGCGCAGCGCAAGGAGCGCACGCACGAGGCCGCCGTAGATGCGCTCCATGGCCGCCATGCGCGGGAACGCCGCGGCGAGGCTCGTCGCGCGGCTGTCGCCCGCATAGATGCCGGTGACCATCGCGTCGACGAGCACCTCGGCCGCCTCGGTCCCGATGCGTCGTCGGGCGAAGGCGAAGACGGACTCGTCGCGGGCGTCCTGCTTGGCGCGGATGAACGGCTCACAGAGCAGCCGGAGCACACCCGCGACCGTGAGCACCCGCGAGGTGAACAACGACAGCGGGCCGCGCGGCAAGGCCCTCAGCGCCCCCCGCGCGTAGACGTAGCGCTTGTCCGCGGCCTTGTTCCCGGGCACCAGCGCGCCGTCGAGCCCCAGGTCTCGGGCGAGCTCGAGCACAGCGACGCGACTGTCGAGGAAGCCGTTGGGCCCGTGCTCGACCATCCAGGGCCCGACCCGCTCACTCCGAATCGTGCCCCCGGGGTGCTCTCCCCGCTCGAGAAGCGTGACCTCGGCCCCGCGCTCGGCCAGCCGGAAGGCCGCGGTCAAGCCGCTGATCCCCCCGCCGACGACGCAAACCTTCATGCGCCGGCGCGGCGACGGTCGGCCGAGGCCGTGTGCACGTGGTCGACGAGCCGACGGACCTGGTCGGGGTTGGTCTGGGGCAGGATGCCGTGCCCCAGGTTGAAGACATGCGCCGTCAGGCCCACCTGGTCGAGAATCCGGTCGGTCGCCGCCCGCAGCGGCTCCCACGCGCCGAGGAGCCGACACGGGTCGAGGTTGCCCTGGAGCGCGAAGTCGGGGCCGACGTGCGCGCGGGCCTGCCCCAGCGGCAGCGTCCAGTCCACGCCGAGCACGTCCGCGCCGCTCGCCGCGACCCGCTCGAAGTAGGTCCCGGTGCCCTTCGCGAAGACGATGACGGGCACGCCCGGCCGCCGGACGGCGTCCACGATGCGCCGCGTGTACCGCAGGCCCCAGCGCTCGTAGTCCTCGGGATCGAGCGCCCCGGCCCACGAGTCGAAGATCTGCACGGCCCGGCACCCGGCGTCGATCTGCAGGCGCAGGAAGTCGGCGACCACGGTCGACAGCTTGTCGAAGAGCACCTCGGCCTCGGCCGGGTGCTGGTAGAGGAACGCCTTCGTGCGGGCGAACTGTTTGCTGCCGCCGCCCTCGATGAGGTAGCTCGCGAGTGTAAAGGGCGCGCCGGCGAAGCCGATCAGCGGGATGTGCGCGGGCAGCGCGCGCACGAGCAGGCGCACCGCGTCGCCGACGAAGTTCAGCGTGTCTTTCGCGGCGGGCGTGCGCAGGCGGTGCACGTCCTCGGGCTTTTCGACGCCCTGCTCGATCTCCGGGCCGCCCTCGGGGAACTTCACGACCGCCCCCATGGGCTCCAGGGGCACCAGCAGGTCGCTGAAGAGAATGGCCGCGTCGACCCCGAGCCGCTCCACGGGCTGGAGCGTGACCTCGCAGGCGAGGGCCGGGTCGTGGCAGAGGGTCAGAAAGTCCGCGCGGGCACGGAGGGCGCGGTACTCCGGCATGTACCGGCCGGCTTGCCGCATCAGCCACACCGGGGTGTGCTCCGTGGGTTGTCGACGGCAAGCGCGCAGGAAAACGGGTTCGTTCGTCGTATGCATCAGGGGGCGGAGACTATCAGGATTCCGGCCCGCGCACGCCTCTCGCGCGTCGCCCGGGCCTCGCGTAACGTGCCGCGCATGAGCACACGCAAACTGAACTTCAATGCAGGGCCCGGCGCGCTCCCCGCTGAGGTGCTGGCCGAAATCGCAACCCACATCGCCGACCATCATGGGCTCGGCCTCTCGTTGCTCGAGATGTCCCACCGCACACCCGAGTTCGAGGGTGTGCTCAACGATGCCCGCGACACGCTCGCGCGCTTGTACGGCCTGCCGGACACCCACGAGGTCGTCTTCCTGCAAGGCGGCGCGAGCTTGCAGTTCGCGATGTTGCCCATGAACCTGGGCACCGGCGGCGCGTACGTCACCACGGGGGTCTGGTCGCAGAAGGCCCTCGAGGAGGCGCGGCGCCTGGGCGAGGCCCACGAGCTGTGGACGGCTGAGCCCGGTGGATTCCGCGCCGTGCCGGGCGCCGACGAGGTCCTCCAGGTGCCCGAGGGCGCGCGGTACCTGCACTACACGACGAACAACACGATCTACGGCACCCAGTGGCACCACGCGCCGCGCCTCTCGCGCGCCGTGCCGCTCATCGCCGACGTGTCGAGCGACTTCCTCTCGTACCCCATGGACCTGGGCGCCTACGACCTCGTGTACGCGGGCGCGCAGAAGAACGCGGGGCCCTCGGGTGTGACCATCGTCATCGGTCGTCGGGACGTGCTGCGCGGCTTCAACGGCGACGCCCGCACGCCGACGATCTTGCGATACGCCACACACGCGAAGAACGACTCGCTCTATCACACGCCGAACACCTTCGGGATCTGGGTGGTCGGGCTCGTGGCGCGCTGGGTGGAGCGGCAGGGCGGCCTGCCCGCGATGGCGGCCCTGGCCGAAGCGAAGGCCGGCGCGCTCTATGGCGCGCTCGACGCGCGTCCCGACCTTTTCCGTGGCCACGCCGAGGCTCACAGCCGCTCGCGCATGAACGTGACCTTCACGCTCGCCCGGCCGGAGCGCGAGAAGGCCTTCCTCGCCGAGGCCGAGCGCCGCGACATGATCGGTCTGAAGGGTCATCGCAGCGTGGGCGGTTGCCGCGCGTCGATCTACAACGCCGTGCCGCGCAGCGCCGTCGACGCCCTGGTCGATCTGCTCGCCACGTTCGAGTAGGCCGGCCATGGCCGCGCTCCACACGCGCATGGCGATCTTCGGCGGGCTCGGCGCGCTCGGCGGTGCGGTGGCTCACATCGTCGCCGCGGGCACACCCGAGCTCGACACGCTCATCCGCTACGTCGCCCAGCCCATCGGTCAGGTCTACATCCGCTTGCTCTTGATGCTGGTGATCCCGTTGGTGTTCTCGTCCCTGGCGCTCGGCATCGCCGGCGTGGGGGACCTGAGCCGATTCGGGCGCATCGGCATGCGCACGCTCGTCTACACGGTCCTCGTTTCGCTGGTGGCCGTGCTCATCGGGCTCACGGTGGCGAACGTTTTCCGGCCCGGTGAGACCATCGACGAAGCCCAGCGTGCGCTCCTCATGGCGGGCTCGGGGGACCGCGCCGCGTCCATCGTCAAGGACGCGTCCGCCAAGGGCGCCCTGGAGATGCTCGTGGGCATCGTGCCGTCCAACGCGGTCCGCGCCGCGGCCGAGGGCGACATGATCGGCTTCATGTTCTTCGCGCTGTTCATCGGCATCGGGCTCTTGCTGACCGACACCCCGGCGGCACGTCGATTTCAGGAGGGCCTCGAGGGTCTGTACGACGTCTCGATGCGCCTCATCGGCCTGGTCATCAAGCTGTCGCCGTACGGCGTTTGCGCGCTGCTCTTCGCCTTGACCGCGCAGCTCGGGTTCTCGGTGCTGGTGAGCCTCGCAGCCTACGTGGGTGTGGTTGTGCTGGGCCTCGCGGTCCATCAGTTCGTGGTCTACGCGTTCACCGTGAGGGTCTTCGGCGGCATGCGGCCGCTGGACTTCTACCGCGGCGTGCAAGAGGCGATGCTGACGGCGTTCTCGACCGCCTCGAGCAGCGCAACGCTCCCGACGGCGCTCCGGGTCGCCGAAGAGAAGCTCAAGCTCCCGGCGGACGTGAGCCGCTTCGTGCTGACCATCGGGAGCACGGCGAACCAGAACGGCACCGCGCTCTTCGAGGGTGTGACCGTGCTCTTCCTGGCGCAGGTCTACGGTGTGGACCTGAGCCTCGCCCAGCAGCTCCAGGTGCTGTTCGTGTGTGTGCTGGGCGGCATCGGCACCGCGGGGGTGCCCGCCGGCTCGCTGCCGGTGATCGTGATGATCCTCGGCATGATCGGCGTCCCGGTCGAGGCGATCGGCCTCATCCTGGGCGTGGATCGATTCCTGGACATGTGCCGCACGACGCTGAACGTGACCGGCGACCTGGCGGCGGCCGTCGTCGTGGCCGGCCCGGACGCGCGGCGCGCATAACCGCCGCGGCCCGAGCCGTCGAGCTCACTCCGGCAGGCAGACCCCGGTGCCGTTCGGGAAGAACGGCACGGCGCTGCAGGCGGTGCCCATGAGGCCCGCGCACTCACGGTTGCCCGCGCGGGTGTCGCAGTAGGCGACGCACGCGAAGAGCGTGCCGCCGTTGCCGTCGTCGAAGGGCAGACAGCCGAAGCCATCGCTGCAGCTCCCTTCGCTGCAGTCCTCGAACTCGCCGCCGACACCCGCCGGGAGGCAGGCGAAGGCGACGCTGTTCGGGGTCGTCGGCACGTAGTCGCAGCGGCCGTTCGCGCCGCATCGACCGTCGAGGAGCGGGTTGCAGGACACGAGGCAGATGCCACCCGCGCCCGGATCGTTCACGTCGGCGGGCAGACACGCGGTGCCCGCGACGCCGGGGGCGCAGTTGTTCATGCCCACGTTGCAGTCCCGCGCGACGCACTGGTTGTCCACACACTGGTAGGGCACGCCGAAGCTCGCCGGGCAGTGCGCGTCGATGTCGCAGTAGTACTCGCACGCGACCGTGTTCGGGTTGCACCGGAGCTCGTCGCCACACGGGGTGACGGGGCCCAGATCGAGGCACGCGTCGTCGTCGAACTGGCCGCAGGACTGGGTCCCCGCGCCGTCCATGGAGCACACGTTCGAGCCGTCCAGGCACTCGTCCTGGCAGCCCTCGACGCAGACCCCGAGGCGACCGTCGATGCCCAGGTCGGTGCAGGCCGCGCCCGCGGCGCACGCCGCCCCGGCCTCGAAGTCGCAGAGCGTGTAGCACCGCACCGCGACCCCGTCGTCGAAGCAGCCGGCGCCCGCCACGCAGTCGGCGGACGACTCGCAGGCGCCGCCCGCGGGCACGTTCCCGGCCCGACCGCAGTAGCCCGAGCCCCCGAAGATGAGGCACCGCTCGCCGCCGACGCACTCGTTGCCGAGCGGGTCGCAGGTCTGCAAGCACACGCCGTCGCCGTTGTTCGTGGCGAGGAAACACTGGTCCGGCGCGACACAGCCCATCCCGGTGGCGGGGTCGCACGCGCTCTCGACCTGGCAGGCCCCCTGCACGCAGCGTGAAGGCACCAGCGGGTTCGCGCAGTCCGCGTCGTTGCGGCAGGCGGGCTCGCAGGCGCCGCTCAGCTCGCTGCAGGACTCGCCCGCACCGCAGCGCACACCCGGCAGCCACTCGAGGCAGAGGTCGTCGTCGGACTGGCCGCAGGCCTCGACGCCCCCGCCCCCGCAGCGTGTGTCGCCCGCGTTGCAATCGCTGACGCAGTCGACGATGCAGACGCCGACGTCCCCGCCGAGGCTCGTGCACACGTCGTTGCCGCAGGTGTCCCCAGGCGTGGTCACATTGCACAGCGTGCGGCAGCTCCGGTTCCCGACGCCGTCGTCCAAGCAGAACAGGCCGTCGCCGCAGTCGTCCGTGAGCCCGCACGCATCGCCGAGACCGGCGGCGCCCGCGTCGGTGCAGTAGCCCGTGCCGTCCACGCTCACCGGGACGCAACGCTGCATGCCCGGGCACCGCGGTCCCTCGAAGATCGAGCAACCCGCGAGGCAAACGCCGGTCCCCTGGGCGTTCCAGCACTGGAGGCCGTCCGCGCAGCCCTCGCCCGTCGCCAGGTCACAGCCGTTGGTCTGCACACACTGGCCGGCCTCACACACCGCGTCGACGAGCGCGTTGGCGACGCAGTCGGCGTCGACACGGCACTCGGACAAGAAACACGCGCCGCCGAGGGGGCCGCCCGTGGCGAAGCACGCCTGACCCATCGGGCAGGCCTCGTCGCTCGCGCAGTCGGTCAGACATGCGCCCTGGTCGGGCACACTCTCGTCGACCACGTAGCAGGTGCTGCCGGTGGGGCAGGGGAAGTCGGCGTTGCAGCCGAGCGTGCAGTAGCCGCCGTCCTCCGCGTTCACACACGTCAGACCGGCCACGCAGTCGCCGTCGTCCGCGCAGGCGTCGCCGATGCCCGAGGGCACCTCGCGGCGGCACACGTTCCCGCCCTGCACGTCGCACTGCTCACCCTCGGGGCAGTCGGCGTCGTTCTGGCACGAGATGCCCGGCACACAAGCGCCGAAGCTGCAGATGAGGCCGCCGGGGCAGCCCGCGTCGTCCATGCAGCTCCCCTGGACGTCGCGGCACGCGCCGTCCGCGCAGATCTGACCACCGGCGCAGGGGGTGGGCGCGGCGAACTCGAGGCACTGGTCGTTGTCGAAGTTCCCGCACCGCTGCACGCCGTTGCCCTCGCAGCGGGCGTCGCCGTTGGCGCACTCGTTCGCGCAGCCCGCGGCGCACCGCCCGTTGGCGCAGACCTCGTCGCCCGCGCACGGCACGGCCGGACCCCAGTCGCGGCAGTTGTCGTCGTCGAAGTTGCCGCAGACCTGAACGCCGCCGTTGCCGCAGCGTGTCGCGCCGTTGTTGCATTCGTCGGAGCAGAACTGGCTGCACACCCCGGCCGAACAGCTCGTGCCGGCCTGGCAGCCCGCGATGGGGCCCCACTCGAGGCAGTCGTCGCCGTCGGACTCGCCGCAGCTCTGGAAGCCATTGCCGGCGCACTGGACCGCGCCGCGCGCGCACTCGTCGCTGCAGGTCGGGACACACGCGCCGCTGGAGCACAGCAGGCCGCCCGGACAGGGCGCCGCGAGGCTCCACTCGCTGCAGCCGTCGCCGTCGAAGTTGCCGCACCGCTCCACGCCGTTCGCCGAGCAGCGCGCGGCGCCGTTCGGACACTCGTCCACACACACCTGGGCGCAGACCCCGTTCGAGCACACCTGACCGCCGGCGCAGGGCACCGCCTGAGCCCAGTCGGTACACGCGTCGGCGTCGGCCTGGCCGCAGGTCTGCACGCCGCCGGGGGCGCACCGTGTGCTGCCGAGCACACACTCGTTCGCACAATCGACCTCACAGCGACCGTTCGAGCACACCTCGGCGCCGGGGCAGGGCGTCACCGACGCCCACTCGAGGCACGGGTCCTCGTCGAAGTTGCCGCACGTCTGCGTACCGTTCCCGGCGCATTGCAGCGAGCCCTCGGCGCACTCGTTCACGCAGCGGCCCGCGCACTCGCCGTTCGCGCAGACCTGCCCCGCGGGCAGCCCTGCTCCTCGCCCCACTCGAGGCAGGGGTCCTGGTCGAAGTTGCCGCAGTTCTGGAAGCCGGCGCCGGCACACTGGCGTCCGTTGAGCTGTCCACACTCGTTCGAGCACTGGAGGCTGCACTCACCGTTCGAGCAGGACTCGTTGAGATCGCAGGGCACGACCTCGGACCACTCGAAGCAGTCGTCGTCGTCGAAGTTGCCACAGGTCTGCGCACCGCCCGCGGCGCACTGGCGCGTGCCGTCCGCGCACTCGTTCACGCACGCGGCGCGGCACTGACCGTTCGAGCAGGTTTGCTCGTTCTCACACGGCGTGGCGAGGCCCCACTCGAGGCAGGCGTCGTCGTCGAAGTTGCCGCAGGTCTGGAAATCGTTGCCGACACACTGGCGCAGGCCCTCCTGGCCGCACTCGTTCGCGCACGCACCCGCGCAGGCGCCGTTCGAACAGACCTCGTCGCCGGCGCAGGGCACGGGCGCGCCCCACTCGTTGCAGGCGTCGTCGTCGAAGTTGCCGCAGGTCGAGACACCGGGGCCATCGCAGCGAACGCTGTTCGCCTGGCACTCCTCGACACACTCCCCGACCGGGCGGCAGGCGTCGACCGAACACGACTCGCCCGCGAGGCAGTCGGCCACCGGGCCCCAGTGCAGGCAGTCGTCGGCCTCGATCTCGATGCAGGTCTGCACACCGGCGCCGTTGCAGCGCTGGTCGCCCACCTTGAGACACTCGTTCTCGCAGTCCGACGCCGGGCGGCACTCACCGTTCGTGCAGCTCTCGCCGGCCTCGCAGCCCTCTTCGGCGCCCCACTCGAAGCACGGATCGGCATCGGCTGAGGCGACGCACCGCAGGACCCCCCCTGCGGCGCCGCACTGAACCGCGCCCTCCTCACAGTCGTTCGAGCAGTCGACACACTGCCCGTTCACGCATGCGTTCTCGCAGGCGACGACGGCCTCCCACTCGAGGCAGCCGTCTCCGTTCGTGTCCGTGCAGCGGCGAAAGCCGGGTGCGCTGCACTCCTGCCCGCCGTTGACCTCGCACGTGTTCATGCAGTCGGCGCCGCCGTCCCGCTGTGGTCCGACGTTGCCGCCAGTCCCCGGTGTACCGCCGCCACCACCGCCGCCGCCGCCCCCGCCATCCCCTGCGCAGGCGGTGACGAGGCCCGCCAGGACCAGTACGCCCCAAGACGCTTTCATGATTTCCCCTTCCCCATCTCGGGTCATTCCCCGAGGACGCGCGCAGGTTAGGGATCACAGGGGTCCGAGTCCACGCGTTCGCCTTCGGAATGGGAGCTTGCCGATGCCTTGCAGAAAAAACGTCGAAGGTTTGTGCAACCATGGTCCGGATCCGAGCGTCCCTCTGTCCGAAGCCACGAAACACCCGACCCGGATTTCACCGGGCCGACGCTCACCATCGGCGCAAGCCGAAGTCACAGGAGAAAAGAAGAACCATGATGAACGAGACGAAGCGACTGTTGCTGATGCTGGCGCTCGCCGGCGCGGTGCTGCCGGCCTGCGGCGACGACGACGAGGGCGGCGGAGGCAACGGCGGCGGCGCTGCCGGTGGCTCCGAGACCCCCGACGCGGGCCCGGTCGGTGGCGACGAGCCCCCGGTCGGCGGTGACGATCCCCCGGTCGGCGGTGACGATCCCCCGGTCGGCGGCGACGATCCCCCGGTCGGCGGTGATGATCCCCCGGTCGGCGGTGACGATCCCCCGGTCGGCGGTGACGATCCCCCGCTCCTCCCGTCGCTCGCGGAGATCGCCGTCGGTGACGATCGCTTCGAGACCCTCGTGACCGCCGCCATGGCCGCTGGCCTCGTGGACACGCTGAACGGCGACGACAAGTACACGATCTTCGCCCCCACGGACGAGGCCTTCGCGGCGCTCCCGGCGGGCCTCCTCGACACCCTCCTCGCCGACACCGACGCCCTGACCTTCGTGCTCCTCTACCACGCGGTCCCCGGTGAGCAGCGCGCGGCCGACGTCGTCGCCGCCGACACGCTGACCGCCGCCAATGGCCTCACGCTCGACGTGACGGTCGAAGGCGAGTCCGTGAAGATCAACGGCGCGAACATCGTCGAGGTCGACATCCTCGCCCGCAACGGCGTCGTGCACGTCATCGACGCCGTGCTCGTGCCGCCGGCGGAGCCCGAGCTCCCGAACCTCGTCGACCTGCTCGTGAACGACGGTCGCTTCTCGACCCTCGCGGCGGCCGTCACGGCCGCTGGTCTGCTCGACGCCGTCGGCGCCGAGGACGCGAACCTGACCGTCTTTGCCCCGACCGACGACGCCTTCGCCGCGCTGCCCGCCGGCGCGCTCGACGCGCTGCTCGCCGATCCCGAGGCCCTGACCGGCGTGCTCCTGTACCACGCGGTGCCGGGCATCCAGGACTCGGCCGCGGTCGTCGCCGCCGACAGCTTCGTGACCGTCGCGGGCCTGCCCATCGACATCACGGTCGAGGGCAACACGGTCCGCGTCAACGACGCGACCATCCTCGAGGTTGACCTCCGCGCCAGCAACGGCATCGCGCACGTCATCGACGGCGTGCTCCTGCCCCCGGCCGAGGAGCAGCCCACGATCACGGACATCGTCGTGAACAGCGAGGTGCACAGCACCCTCGAGGCCGCGGTCATCGCCGCTGGCCTCGCGGAGACCCTCGCCGGCGAGGGGACCTTCACGGTCTTCGCCCCGACCGACGACGCCTTCGCGGCGCTGCCCGCCGGCACCGTCGAGGCCCTCCTCGGCAACATCCCGGCGCTGACGAACATCCTCCTCTACCACGTCTCCGGCTCGGAGTTCCCCGCGGCCGAGGTCGTCGAGCAGGACTTCATCCAGTCCCTCGCGGGCCAGGACATCAACGTCGTCGTCACCGACGAGGGCGCCTTCGTCAACGGCGCGCAGATCATCGTGACGGACATCGAGGCCAGCAACGGCGTGGTCCACGTCATCGACTCGGTCCTCCTGCCCCCGACCATCACGGACATCGTCGTCGGTGACCCCCGCTTCACGACGCTCACGGCGGCCGTCGTCGCCGCGGACCTCGCGGACACCCTCGCCAGCGCGGGCCCCTTCACGGTCTTCGCGCCGACCGACGACGCCTTCGCCGCGCTGCGCCCCGGCACCGTCGAGGCTCTGCTGAACGACATCCCGACGCTGACGAGCATCCTGCTCTACCACGTCGTCTCCGGCGCCGTGGACGCCGAGACCGTCGTCGGGCTCGACTCCGCGGAGACCCTCAACGGCGCCGATGTCTCCATCCGCGTCGAGAACGGCAGCGTGTTCGTGAACGACTCGCAGGTCATCATCACCGACATCAACGCGACGAACGGCATCGTGCACGTCATCGACGCGGTGCTGCTGCCCCCGGCGAACTGAGCTTTCGAGTTCCGTGCGGCAGGTGGTTGTGAACGTCGGGGGCCAGGTACGCACTTCGTTCCCCGCTTTCCCCGCTCCGCGTATCGTTGAAGAGTCGCCCCCTCGGCTCCAGACACCCTGAAACGACGCGCCACCTGCCGCCCGGGAGTCCCAAATCGGACTCCCCCCGAAGCCGCCACGGACCTCCGCGGCGGCTTTTTTCATTTTCCGACGCGCACGATGCGCGCCCGCTTACACTCACCCCATGCGTGACGTGCTCTCCGAGCTCCTCGAGCTGCTGCGACTCGAACGGCTGGAGCAAAATCTCTTCCGCGGCCAGAGCCAAGACCTCGGCTGGGGAGCGGTCTTCGGTGGCCAGGTGCTCGGCCAGGCCCTGTCGGCCGCTGCTCAGACCGTGCCCATCGAGCGGCCGGTGCACTCGATGCAGGCCTATTTCCTGCGGCCCGGCGACGCCCGCAAGCCGATCATCTACGACGTGGACCCGATCCGGGACGGCGGGAGTTTCACGACGCGACGCGTGGTCGCCATTCAAGGGGGCCACGCGATCTTCAGCCTCTCGGCGTCGTTCCAGGTCGTCGAGAAGGGCTTCGACCACGCGGACATCGCGCCCGAGGTCCCGCCGCCGGAGTCCCTCGATTCCGAGTTGGAGATCGCGCGGCGCGCGGGCGACCGGATCCCCGAGGCGCTGCGGAAGATGGCCCTCGCCGAGCGCCCCATCGAAATCCGGGCCGTTCAGCCTTTCAACCACCTGAGTCCTCATGTCGGTGAGCCGCGTCGCCAGCTCTGGTACCGCGCGGCGGGTCCGCTGCCCGACGAGCTCGCGATTCACCAGTACCTGCTGGCCTACGCCTCGGACTTCAACTTCCTGGTGACCGCGATGTTGCCGCATGGGGTCTCGCTCCTGACGAGCGGACTGCAGGTCGCGAGCCTCGACCACGTCATGTGGTTCCACCGCCCGTTCAGATTCGACGACTGGCTGCTCTACGACATGGACAGCCCGTCCGCGAGCGGCTCCCGGGGCCTCGTCCGGGGGCGCTTCTTCGACCGGGCGGGTCGTCTCGTCGCGTCGGTCGCCCAGGAAGGCCTCATGCGGGACCACCGTCCGGCCTCGACATGACCGACCCGACCGGCTTCATGCTCGCTGAACGGTACGAGGTCGAGGCCCTGCTCGGCGTGGGTGGCATGGGCAGCGTCTATCGGGCGCGGGACATGGAGCTCGGGGAGCAGGTCGCGCTGAAAGTGCTCCGCCCGGAGCTCGTCGCTGATCCCGAGGCGCTTTCCCGGTTTCGGCAAGAGGTCCGGCTCGCCCGCAGAGTCACCCACCCCAACGTCGCGCGGGTCTTCGACATCGGCGAGCACGCGGGCGGGCGCCACCTGACGATGGAGCTCATCGAGGGCGAGACGCTGACCCGGCTGATCGCCCGTGAAGGCCCCTTGTCGACCGCCCGCGCGGTGCTCCTGCTGCGGGGCATCCTGGCCGGCCTCGACGCGATTCACGCGGCGGGGATCATCCACCGGGACCTGAAGCCGGACAACGTGCTCGTCCGCCCCGGCGACCGACCGGCGATCACCGACTTCGGCATCGCGCGGCCCGGGTCCGGCGCGCTCTTTCTCGAGAGCGCGGCGACGGCCACGGCGAACACGCTCGAGGGCACGATCGTCGGCACACCCGAGTACATGGCGCCGGAGCAGGTGCGCGGCGTGGCCCTCGGTCCACCGGCCGACCTCTTCGCGCTGGGGATCATCGCCTTCGAGCTGCTCTCACAGTCGAAGCCGTGGTCGGGGGCCACGCCCCTCGCGACCGCGATCTCGCGCCTGACACACCCACCGCGTGATCTGCGCACCCTCCGCCCGCAGCTGAACCTCGACCTGCTCGCCCTCGTGGAGCGCCTCCTCGCGAGAGAGCCCGAGGACCGCCCGGCCAGCGCGTCCGAGGTCCTGGACTTGCTCGACGGCGTCGACCTGAAGGGGCCGCCGACCCTGACCGGTCAACGGCGTCGCACGACTCTCCCCGCGGCGGCCGGTGAAGAGCCCCCAGGCGCCCCGCGGGTGGCCGTCCTGAGCTTCCGGACCGACGAAGGCCAGGCCCACCTGGGAGACGCCGTGACCGAGGCGCTCGCGGACGCGCTTTGCATCTCAGGGGGCTTTCGGGTCTTGCCGCGACCGGCGCCCGAGGACCCGGCCGAAGCCTCGGATTCACTGCGTTTCGGACGACGCCTCGGCGCAGACGTGGTCGTGCACGGCAATGTCCGCACCGTGGATACCCAGGTGATCGTCACCGCCCGCGCGCAGAGCGTCCTGGATGGTCTCCAGTTCTTCACCCATCGGGTCCAAGGACCCCTCGGCGCCCTGTTGGCGAACGCCGACTCGCTCGGCAACGCGCTCACCCAGGCACTCTCGGGCAATCTACCGAGTGGGCCCGCCCCCCGCAGCCCCCACAGTGATCCCCAGGCGCTCGACCTGTACCTGCAGGCGCGTCGGGCCTACCACAGCTTCACGACCGACAGCGTCCGCGCGGTGCTGCCACTCTTCGACGCCGCGCTCGCGCGGTCACCGAACGAGCCGCTCTACGCCGCGGGCCTCGCGCTGGCGCTGATCCGCATCTTCGGCCTCGGGCACGGCACGGACGCCGAGCGCGACCGGGCGCGACAGCTCGCCGACTCCGCTCTGCTGCGTGCCCCGGGGTTGGCCGAGGCCCACATCGCCCGCGGCTCCATCGCCCTGAACGAGGGCGACGTCCCGCTCGCGGCGCGGCACGCTCGCCTCGGTCTTTTGGCCGCGCCCGGCCTGGCCGACGCGCGGGAGCTCGTGGGGCGGCTCCTCCTCGAGGCCGGGGACCTCGAGGGCGCGCTGGCGCAGAGCCGCACCGCGGCGATGCTCGAGCCGCGCATGATCTACGCGCACCACCAGGTCGCGCGCGCCTGCGGGCTCCTGGGCGACTGGACGCACGCCGATCTCGATGTGCCCATCGACGCCGTCGAGGACCCCGGGGTGATGTGGCTCACCGTCACTCACCGCGCCCGGATGATGCTGTGGCGCCGTGACCGCGAGGCGGCGCGTCGGCTGCGGCCCTGGGCCGTGGAGCACTTCGGCGTCGAGGAGAGCGGACCCACGACGATTCTCGAGCTGCTGGACACCGGGCTGATGCCACCTCGGGGTGTGCTTTTCCTGCGACGCATGCAGAGCCTGCCGCCCGGCGCCCGCCTGCGGGTGTTCGCCCACCAGATCGAGGCCGAGGTCTCGGCGTTCGTCGGTGATCTGGAGGTCTTCGACCGCGCCATCGCGGCGAGCGTGCAGGACGGCCTCTTCGATCTGGCGTGGTGGGACCGGTGCGCGCTCGTCGCGCCCCTGCTGCTCCGGCCGACCGTTCAACCTTTGCGCGCGCAGGTCGCCGAGCGCGCGGCACGGATCGTCGCGCTGCTCCGGGGCGACACGGGCTGAGTCGTTCGACGCGTCGAAACGTTTTTTTTCGAAGCACGTGTCGTGAACGCACCGCGGGCGTCGCCGAATCGGCACGCAGCGCGAGGCGAAACGCCGGCCACAGGGGTCGGCGAGCGCACCGCGCCCCACTGTCCGATGAAGGAGTCCTCCCATGCGCCGTATCCAGAACCGACTCTCCTCGCTGTGCGCCGCCCTCGCCCTCACCACGCTCGTCGGCGCGACGGCGCAGGCCGCCCCGCGGGGCGCCGCCCAGCTCAGCCGACGCGTGACGTTCACCGCGGTTCCAGCCGCCTCCGTGTTGCGGGTCGCCGTCGGGCGCGTCATCGAGGGCAAGGTGACCTTCGCCGCGTCCCTCGGCGGCGCCCCCACCGGCAACGCCACCGAGGCCTGCGGCCGGGTGAAGGTCACGGCCACGAAGTATGTGCCCTCGGCCAACAGCGGCGAGTTCGGACACAACGAGACCGTCAAGCAGGTCTCGGCCACCCCGGTCGAGGCGGGCAACCTCTCGAAGGGCTGCAAGTACAGCATGGGCGGCCTGCCGCACAGCGTCGGCCTGTCCATCGACGCGAGCTACACGCCGACGACCGCGTGGAATCCGGTCTGCAACGGCAACATCGCTCAGATCAGCACGAACGAGGTGTCGACCATCACACTGCCCAACGCGAACGTGAAGATCACGCTCAACCAGGTCCTGGACTACAAGTACTGCGGCTCGTTGAACTGAACGACGCGCTCAACGCGCCAGGTCCAACAGGTCCTGACGCGGACGCGCCCACCCCGGGATGGGCCCCGGGCAGTCGCGCACGGTCGCGCCGTCGAGGGCCAGGGTCGAGAAGTTCTGCTCGCCTTGGGCGATGAACCGCCAGTCCGTGGCCCGGCGCACGTTCACGGATGGCGCGCGGGCGAAACGCAGCCAGGTGTCCAGGTGGCAGTCCTCCCGGGCCCGGGACGCGAGGGCGCGCAGATCACCCTGCTCGCGCGCGGCTTCCAGCCGTGTGGCTCCGAGCCCCTGGGGGCACTCCGCGGTCGGGACCCACTCGGCGTTGGCCGAGACCACCCCCCGCTCGAGGTGCCATTGGTTCGCCGCCGCCTCGGCCGTGACTCGAATCCACGACCAACAGAGCGGGTTCGACGGGAGCGGGCTCAAGACGAGATCGACCTCGACCCCCGGCGCGCTTGCCGCCGCGCGCGCCGCCGTCGCCGCGCCGGCCTGACCCTGGGCCTGAATCGCCAGGAAGGCGAGCGCGCTGGCGAGCCCCGCGGCGAGGCCGGCGCCCGCGCCGACGCGCCGAGTGACGGCGAAAAGTCCCCCCACGAGCCCGAGCACCGCGACGGCCGCCACGGGAAATACGAGGCCGAAGGCGCCCGCGGCCACGGGCACCCCGACCATCAGCGCCAGCAAAGACCCGCGGCCGATCCGCCCCCGAGCGAGGGCGGCCACCGGCGCGCCGAACGCCGCCCAGAGGACCGGTTCCACGATGAAGACCAGGTCCCCGTAGGACCAGCGACCGTGGAAGGGCCAGAACGGGTGCACCCCGTACGAGTTCAGCGCGTCCAACCCGAGGTGAACACCCAGGCCGAGTCCGGCGAGCAGTAGGGCACCCCAGCGCGCCCCGGGGTCGTCTCGCAGTCGCCGGCGTAGGCTGGGCCAAAGCGCCACGAGGCCGAGCACCACGACGAGCTGGAGCGGCAGGAAACCCAGGGTGTGGGTATGACCTCGGTGGTGCATGAGGTAACCGAGGGGGGCGGGCAGCAACGGCGAGAGCACCAGGTCGAGGTCCGGTGCGTTGTTCGCCACGACCGAGGTCAGCAGGTAGAGCCCGCGTCGTTCGGTGAGGGCTTCGGGTGTCCGCGCGCGGAGGGGTCCGGGACCGAAACGCAAGACCGCCTCGGCCAGGGCGGCCCCCGCGAGTCCGTGGGTGAGATTGTCCATACGGAGACGCTCCGAGAATCCGGTTGCGGGGGACCGCCATCTGTTGCAGAAGGCCGGGCGAGGCACTTCCAGGAGAATGAAGCATGCAGTGGATGACGACGACGGCCTATTGGGTTTCGCTGGCGGCGGTGCTGGGGGCCACGGCCTGCAGCAGCGAAGAGTCGAGTGACGGCGAAGCGGCCGGTGGTTCCGTGGGCGGCGCGGCCGTCTCACCCGACGTGGGTCCCGTCGGTGGGGACTCACCCTCCCCGGTCGGGGGCGACGCCGAAGGCGGCGGCACGACGCCCCCCGTCGGCGGACGACCCGACCCCGTCGGCGGTCAGCCCGGCCCCGTCGGCGGCCAGCCGGCCCCGGGTGGCGAGCCCGGCCCCATCGGCGGGCAGCCCACGCCTGGCGGCGAACCCGGCCCCATCGGCGGGCAGCCCACGCCCGGCGGTGAGCCCGGTCCCATCGGCGGTGAGCCTGGCCCGGTCGGCGGTGAGCCTGTGCCCGTCGGCGGCGCGTGCACCAACGCCGCGGACCAGCAGGCCCTCGCGGACGCCGCGGACGCGCTCCAGGATGCCATCGGAGGCTGCGTCTTCAGTTGCCTGGGGCAGCCCCAGGTGTGCGTCGAAGAATGCGTGCAGGAGACCGCCGCGATCTCGGACGGATGTGCCGTCTGCTTCGGCACACTCGTGACGTGCACAGTGATGAACTGCGCCGCGCAGTGCTTCGACCCCGCAGGGGCAGCCTGTGCCGAGTGCCGCGCCACGAACTGCAACGCCGCCTTCGTCGAGTGCGCGGGCATCGAGCCGCAGTAACGATGCGCGCCTACCCCGCACTGCTCGTGTCGCTGCTCGCGGGCGCTTGCGGCGGGCCTGGACCGCAGGCGAAGGGCCCGTTCTACGACACGCAGGTGGTCCGGCAACCCGACGTCGACGCGGGCCACTTCAAAGCGCTGCGGGTCGAGCTGCCCAAGCGGCTCGGGAAGACCGAGGTCGAGCTCGAGGCGGCCTCCGGCGCGCGGAAGAAGGTCGACCCGACCCTGCTGCCGCCGGCGGGCGCCCAGGGGCTGTGGCTCGCCGTGGAGTCGGGGGACGCGGCCGGCGTCGAGCTGGACGTGCTCGTGCGGATGCCCGACGACAGCCGAGTCCCGGTCACGGTCCGGCGCGGCTCCACATGGGTCGTGCGCCCAGCGGCGGGCAAGGTGCCTTTCCCGCGGGGCAACGCCGACGCCCTGCCGGCGCGGTGGGGCATCGGTCCGTTGAAGTCGGACGGCGCGGCCTGGAGCCCCCGAGCGCTCGAGGTGGCCGATCTCGCCCTGGCGCGCCTGAGCCCCGCGGAGCGTACGGTGCTGGCGGGCGTGCCCTTCATTCGCCGCCCACGGGGTGAGCAAGCCGATATGGGCGCCCTGTACGTCCAGAACACCTGCGCCGCCCAGGTGCTCGTCTTCGACTCCGCACTCCACGCGGACGCGGACCAGTTCGTCGGTGAGCCGGAGGCCCCGCTGCAGAGCTCCGCGCGCACCTTTCTCCACGAGTTCGGACACGCGCTGCACAACCACCCCGGCCGCGAGGCGTGGTGCACGATCGATCGCGCCCAGAACGAACTGGCGCAGCGAGTGACCGAGCTCAACCGCAGAGGTCAACGCTTCAACGCACGCCCGGAGTCGGCCCGTCGCGGTCCCGAGGCTCAAAGCGAGGCGAAGGCGCTGGGCGCCGAGGTCGAGGCCGTCGAGCGGGCGGGCAAAGCGCTCGAGGCGGACGCCCGGCGCGCCCTGGCGCTCGTCGAGCGCGGCCCGGTGCTCGAAGCCTACGCGCGCGCGCTCGGCGGAGGCTCGGCGCCGACCCGATACGGCACGGTCTCCCTGGCCGAGTCGTTCGCCGAGAGCTTTTCCCTCTTTCGGAGCGATCCGGCGGCCCTGCGGCGGCTCTTGCCGACGGTGTCCGTGTTTTTCGAACGTGGCGAGCACCTGCGCGCGATGAGCCCGCCAGGCACCTGACGCGCTCGCGACCTACTCGCCCAGGTACCTGCGCTCCAGGTGGGCCAGGAGCGCGTCGGCGCCGAGCGGCGCGCCCGTGGCGGACTCCACCAGCGCGTCGGTCGGGAGCAGCGAGCCGCGCTCGTGGATGCGGGCGCGCAACCCCTCCTGAATCGGGCCGAGCTCTCCGCGGCCCAGGAGCGTGTCGAACTCGGGCAGCGCGCGGCGCAAAGCGGCGGCGAGCTGGGCCGCGATCATCGCGCCGAGCGTGTAGCTGGGGAAGTAGCCGAAAGAGCCGTCGGTCCAGTGCACGTCCTGCATGCAGCCGTCGCGATCAGTGGGGGGTCGAACGCCGACCAGGCGTTGCATGCCGTCGTTCCACGCATCGGGCAGGTCGACGAGCGCGAGCGTGCCGCCCAGCAACGACTGCTCCAGCTCGAAGCGGAGGATGACATGCAGCGGGTAGGTGACCTCGTCCGCGTCGACCCGAATCAGGCTCCGCCGGACGCGCGTGAAGTGGGTGAAGAGGTCGTCGCCCGTCCACGGGCGCTCGCTGTTCGCGCCGAGGTGCTTCTGCACCAGCGCGGCCACGTGGCCGAGCAGCGGCCGCGACCGGAAAAGCTGCATCTCGACGAAGAGCGACTGCGACTCGTGCACCGCCATGCCGCGGGCGGCGCCGGCGGGTAAGCCGCGCCACGCCTCGGGCCGGTTCAGCTCGTAGAGCGCATGGCCGGTCTCGTGGGCCACGCCCATCATGGCCGACGCGAAGTCGTCCTCGCGGTACCGTGTCGTGATGCGCACATCCCCTGTGGCGCCGCCGCAGAACGGGTGTGCGCTCACGTCGAGGCGTCCGCGCTCGAAGTCGAAGCCGAGCAGGGTCATCACGTCGAGCCCCAGTCGCCGCTGCGCCTCGACGCCGTAGGGTCCGAGCGCCGCGGGCACCGGCGGTGCCGGATGGTGCGCCTGTCGCTCCAGCACCCGCTCCACCAGCCCAGGGAGCGTCGACCGGAGCGGTGCGAAGAGCTCGGCCACACGTTCGGCCCGCAGGCCGGGCTCGAACTGGTCGATCAGCGCGTCGTAGGGTGTGGTGCCCAGCGCCGCCGCCTTGGCCGCGGCGACCTCACGCACCAGCCCCAGCACGGTCTCCAGCGCCGGACGCATCGCCTCGAAGACCCCACCCGGCCGGGCGTCGACCCAGACCTGGTAGCAGCGTGTCCCTGCGCGTGAGAGCGCCTCGACCAGGCGCGGCTCGACGGCGCTCGCGTGGACCCACAGTCGACGCATCTCCGCCAGGTTGGCGCGTTGCCCGGCGTCTTCGGGCGGCGTGTCTTCGGCCGCCTCGAGCCACGCCTCGACCCGCGGGTCCGTGAGCGCGTCGTGGGAGACCGCCTCCAGGGTCGCGAGCTGCTCGCCCCGGGACTCGGACGCGCCCCGCGGCATCATCGTCAGCATGTCCCAGTTCAAGATTCCGCGGGCGTCCTGGAGCGCCGAGAGTCTCCGGAATCGGTCGCAAAGGTGGTCGTAGGCAGTCATTCGCGCTCGCTCCTGTCGGGGTGCACGTCACCCGTGCCGGCAAAGATGAACTTCTGGACACGCTCGTCGGGGTGGGCGCGCAACACGTCGGGTGTGCCGACGGCGAGCAGTCGCCCCTCGAAGACCATCGCCACCTGGTCCGCGATGCGAAAGGTCGACAGCATGTCGTGGCTGATCACGACCGAGGTGATCGGGAAGGCCTCCTGGGCCTCGACGATCATGTCGTCCACACGCCGCATCATGATCGGGTCCTGGCCTGTGGTCGGCTCGTCGTAGATCATGATCTCGGGGTTCGTGACGATGGCCCGCGCGAGCCCCACACGCTTGCGCTCACCGTTGGAGATCTCCGCCGGGAACCTGTCGAGCGCGTGCGGCACCTTCAGGCGCTCGGCGACCTCGGCCACGGCCTTGTCGATGTCGGGTCGGGCGAGACGACGGCGCTCGACGAGCGGGAAGGCGATGTTCTCTCGCACGGTGAGGGAGTCGAAGAGCGCCGCGCCCTGGAACAACATGCCGATGCGTGCGCGCATCGTGAGCAGCGCGTCGGCGTCGAGGCTCCACAGGTCCTCGCCGAAGACCTTCACCGTGCCCTTGTCGGGCCGCAACAAACCCGTGATGTGTTTGATGAGGACCGACTTGCCGGAGCCGGAGCCGCCGATGACGACCGTGATCTTCCGCTCGGGGATGTCCAGGTCGATGCCCTTCAAGACCTGGTGCGCGCCGAAGGACTTCTCGAGCCCCCGAATCTCCACGGCGTTGCGCTGAGCGGCTTCGGGCGCGGGGGTCTCCCCGACCTCGACGCGGGGGTCGCCTTCGGCGCCGCGGGACATCCGCTCCACGACGGCGTTCTTCATGAACGCGTGCACCACCGGCGACGGGTCGTCGCGCACGGCCTCGAAGTCGCCCTCGGCCACGATGCGGCCGCCCGCGAGCATCGCCAAACGGTCGGCGAGGCGACGATTGCTCGCCATGTCGTGGGAGATGATCACACTCGTGATGCCGTAGGACTCGCGGGTCTTCACGATCATCTCGTCGACCAGCTCGATCATCAGCGGGTCGAGGCCGGTGGTCGGCTCGTCGAAGAGCACGACCTCGGGGTTCGTGACCACGGCCCGCGCCAGCGCGACACGCTTCTTCATGCCGCCGCTCAAGGACGCCGGGAGCTGGGCGTAGGCGTCTTTCAGGCCCAGGAGCGTGAGCAGCTCGACGACGAGTGTGTCGATCTGCGCGTGCTTCATCCGGGTGTTCTCGCGCAGGGGGAACGCGACGTTTTCGGCCACGGTCATCGAGTCGATGAGCGCGTAGCTCTGAAAGACCATCGTGCACCGCTTACGCAGCTCGGTGCGCTCGCGCTCGCCCGCCTTCGCGAGGTCGACGCCGAAGAGGCGCACCACGCCGGAGTCCGGGAGCGTGAGTCCGTTCATGAGCCGAAGCAGCACACTCTTGCCGCTGCCCGACTCACCCACGATCACGGTGGTCTTGCCCGAGGGCACGGTGAGGTTCAGGCCCTCGAGCACGACCTTGGTACCGAACCGTTTGGTGACGTCGACGAGCTCGATCACCGCCTCGCCCAGGGGCCACCGCTCCACCTGCGGCAGGAGCAGGTTACGACGCTGCGTCGGGACCGCCTCGAGCGTCACCGCGGCTCGCGGAACCCGGACGCGAGCGGGTACGCGAGCGACGCGCCGACGTCCCACGCGAAGAGCACCGCCGAGAAGGGCACGTTCGAGCGGAAGGTGTGGCGTGGCCCCGGAAGCGGGACCGAGACGACGACATTCACCGTGCCCGGCACACCGGCGGCGTCGCGCAGGTCGACGAGCGCGTCGTCGAGCGTGAGGGTCGCGCCGGCCTCGACGATGACCTGCGCCTGCACCTGACCGAAGCCTTCGGGCACGACCACGTCGGCGCGCCGACGCCACTGGTGCTCCGGGAGGGCGTACCACGCCGAAGGATCGCCGGTCTGACGCATGCCGCCGCCGGGATCGACCGCCTCCTGACCCGACAGCAGGCCGAGCACCAGCACGGGCGTATCGGACTGGAGCGAGAAGTCGACCTGCGTCGCCAGCTCGCACGTCTCGCCGTCGGCGAGCTCGAAGGCGTCTGCGCCCACGGCCAGGTCGGCGCAAAGAGTCGCCCCAGGGTGCGTGCGTCGCTCGGCCCGCACGTCCAGCGCGTCGAAGGTCTCGGAGAGCTGCACCGTGGCCCGCCCGTTGGCCGTCAGGCGCCAGTAGGTGCGCTCTTCGAGGCTGCGCGGCTCGGCACGGGCCGGGGCCGCGGGGAGGGTCAAGGCGGTGCCCCAGGTGCCGACCGGCGGCAGGAACTCCTGCAGGTGGTCACACGCGGCGCGCCCCCAGGGTACCCGCGTGCAGGACGCGCTGAAGAGCGCCGCTACGTCTTGATTGGCGGTGATGCGCGCGCCACTCAGGTCGGCGCCGAGGCCGTCCGCAGGCGGGGTCGCGCCCTGGACCTCGAGCATCTCACCCGGTCGCAAGGTCGCGGCGAGACGCGCCGGACCGACCTCGATGCGCTCGGGCTGGGCGTTCGGCGAGGGCGCGAGCTGGTTGGGTCGACGTTCGAAGGTCACGCGTGTATTCGCGGTCTGTGTCGGCACCACGACGGAGACCGGGTAGTTCGAGCCCCCCTGGTCCAGGAAGTACCACCCCGGGAGGCCGAGCAACCGGTAGTCCCGCCCCCACGCGTGGCGCGGCGGCACGAGGCTGCCATCACCCGAATAGTTGTAGGCGCAGCACAGGGGCTGGAGCTGGGTGACTGTGACGGGCGCGTTGGAGACGATGCGGAAGCCCTCTTCGCGCACGGCGCTGACGAAGGGCTGGCGCCACGCGGAGTGCGGCAGAATCACCCGGGCCCACCCTCCGGGCGGCACGGCCTGGTCGACGCCGAGTCGCTGCAACGGCCCGAAGACACGTCGACCCGCGGCGTCGTAGATCGCGGAGCTGACGCGGAAGAGCTCGGGCGCGAACAGGCCCTGCAGCGGCTGGACCTCGACGTCCGCGATCAGGGCGGGTGCCGCGCCCGTCGCGTCCGTCAGGGTGAGGGCGACGGGCACGTCGCTCACGTTCGTGATGAGCACACCCCAGGGCACACTGTCGTTGCCCTCCGGGGGCAGCCACGCCAGAGACTGAACGTCCATCACCGTGAAGTCGCAGCCGACCTCGGCGCCGAGCGAGGACGCGCTCTCACAGTCCAGGGCGACGCAGCGGCCGGCTTCACAGACGTCGTTGCCCTCGCAGGTCGTCGTCACCCAGACGCCCGCGCGGCAGGTGTCGAGCGCTTGAACGTCGTCGGCCCCGCACCGCGTCTGGCCCTCCGCGGGGCAGCCCATGGGCGGCTCTACGCCCATGTCGGCGTCCTCCACGAGGTCGCATGCGTCGCCGCGGCCGTCGCCGTCCGTATCGCGCTGGCTGAAGTTCGCGTCCCGCGGGCAGTTGTCGCAGACATCGCCGCGGCCGTCCCGGTCGAGGTCGGCCTGGTCGTCCTGCGCGAGGTTCACGCAGTTGTCGGTCTCGTCGGGGAAACCGTCGGCGTCGTCGTCTCCGGCGACCTCACAGGCGTCCCCGCGACCGTCACCGTCCGTGTCCATTTGGCTGAAGTTCGGCTCGGCGACACAGTTGTCACAGACATCGCCCCGGCCGTCGTTGTCCGCGTCCGCCTGCTGCGGATTGAAGACCTCGGGGCAGTTGTCGACCGCGGCGGGCAGGCCGTCGACGTCGTCGTCGTTCGGATCACACACGTCGCCGAAGCCGTCGGCGTCCACGTCCGCCTGGTCGGCGTTGGCCGCCTCCGGGCAGTTGTCGCAGACGTTGCCGGTGCCGTCGGCGTCGCCATCGGCCTGGTTGTTGTTCGCGAGGGTCGGACAGTTGTCCTCCGCGTCGCCGACGCCGTCGTCGTCCCGGTCACCGGGAGGTCCCGGAGGCGTGCCCATGTCCGGCACGGGCGGTGGCGTCCCGCCTGTCCCGCCGCTGGGCGGTGCTTCGCCGCCGAGGCTGCCCCCGCCGTTCCCCGCCGTGGGCCCGGACCCTCCGGTCGCGCCGCCGGGATCCGGAGTCCCGCCCCCGACGCCTCCGCCTTGAGGGGCCCCGCCCGCGGGCGGCTGCTCACCCCCCGAGGGGGCACCTCCGTCGTCCGTGGAGCTCCCGGGAGTCGAGGCGGTGCAAGCGAGCTGCAGCGCCGCGATGAACACGAACAGTGGAGTCCTGCACATGCCGCGGTGTTTACCAGAACCGCGACCTTCAGGTCAGCCGACGTACCGCGCAATCAGCGCGTTTGCCGCCTCGGGGTTGCGCTTGCACTCCAGCAGCGCGCTCAGGATCAGGGGCACCACCAGGGTCGCGTCGGACTCGATGACGAACATCGGTGTGTCCTTCGTCAGCTTGTCCCAGGTGATCTTCTCGTTGGGCGTGGCGCCCGAGTAAGAGCCGTACGAGGTGGTGCTGTCGGAGATCTGGCAGAAGTAGGCCCAGGGCTTCGCGGTCTCCCCGAGGTCGTACTTGATGGACGGCACCACGCAGATCGGGAAGTCCCCGGCGATCCCGCCGCCGATCTGGAAGAAGCCCACACCGGCCCCCTCCGAGAGCGTGCGGTACTGGTCGTAGAAGGCGGCCATGTACTCGATGCCCGACTTGACGATGCTGGCCGAGCACTCCCCCAGGCGCACGTGGGACGCGAAGATGTTCCCGAACGTCGAGTCCTCGGCCCCGGGCACGACGATCGGCAGGTTCGCGCGGGCCGCGGCGAGGAGCCAGCAATCCTGCGGGTCCCCCTCGTGGAGTTCAGCGGGCACACCCTGGACGAGCTCATAGAAGTACTCGTGCCAGAACCGGCGCGTACCGGACTTCGTCGCGTTCTCCCACATGGGCACGACCGTCTTCTCGACGACCCGGAAGGCCTCGTCCTCGGGGATGCTCGTGTCGGTGACACGACGCATCCGCTGCTCGAGGATGCGGGTGTCGTCTTCCTTGGTGAAGTACCGGTAGTCGGGGAAGTCCTTGTAGCTGTGGTGCGCCACGAGCCGGAACAGCGACTCCTCGAGGTTGGCGCCCGTGACGGACAGGCCGTGCACCAGGCCCTCGCGGATGGCCGGCGCGAGCGTGATCCCGAGCTGCGCCGACGACATCGCGCCGGCGACGGCCCAGAACATGCGCCCCCCGCCTTCGATATGGCGCCAGTACGACAGCGTCGCGTCGCGGGTCGCGCGGGCGTTGAAGTTCTTGTAGTTGCGGAGGATGAATTCGAGGACGGGCGTGCTGCTCATGGCGCGCGGATCTACCACGGGCGACGGTGTGGGGGAATCGCCCCCGCGTCGGTCGCTCAGTCGGCGAACGCGCCGGGCTCGAGCTGCTCCACGTCGTCGGCCACGGCGATGTTCGTCATCTTCAGGCTCACGGGGCCGAAGAAGGGGTGCTCCGTGCTGATCCAGGCGCCGCCCGGGAGCTGCGTCCAGCCCGCCCAGGGCACCTCGAGCCCGCCGACGGGCAAGACCTTCACCCACATGCGCCACGCGGTCGGTCGGGCCGCCTCATCGAGCATCCACAGGTAGCTGTCGCCGGGGGTCACGCCGCCGCCCGCGTATCGGACGAGCAGCCCGACGCGGCCGCCGTCGAGCTCGACGCGCATCCGCTCCGTGCCCATGTCGAAGGCCTTCACGACCGGGTTCAGCCAGAACGTGTCGTTGCAGAAGCGTGCCCAGGCGCTCGCGAGCGCGTCGTCCAGGTCCTCACCCTCCAGGCGTCGCCCGGCCTTGAAGGCGAGACCGTCCCGGGTGTCGGTGTGAAACTGAACCTCGAGATCGCCCGTCTTGAGCCGCGCTCGCTGGCCTTTGCGGTCCCACAGCCACGCATCGTACTGCGCGAAGTCGAAGCGAATCGCGCCGACCCGCGCCCAGGCCTCGGCGTTCACCGAGGACATCATGCGCTGGGCGAGGGCGTCGGCCTCGGGCCCGGGTACGCCCTCGGGCAGCGGTCGATGCAGCGCAAGGCCTACGACGAAGAGCCCGAGCGCGATGACGAGGAACAGCCCCAGCAGCCACTTGCCGAGGCGCCGCAGCACCTCAGTAGGCCCCGGCCAGCGTGAACGACAGCTCCGTCTCGTCCCGCTGCACAAAGAAGGTGTTCACGATGCCGTCCCGCAGGACCGGGCCGCCGTGCTCGACCGCCACGGTGAGCCCGAGCTGCGGCAGGAATTGCCACGTCGCGTGGCCCTCCCAGTCGTAGATCTGCTGCACGTAGCCCTGGTCGCTCGTGGACGCGTCGTAGTCGTCCCGTGAGTCGAACTTCCGATTCCAGATGCTCCCGGCCGAGGCGCCGACCCCGAAGTCACCGACCGCGCTCGACTTGAGGAAGATCCAGTCGATTCCGCCGTGGAGACCGAGCTCCCACTGCGTGTTCATGCCGGCCCCGAAGCCGGAGCGTTCAGCGTACCGATGGAACCGGTACCGAAAGTTCGGCACGAACGCGATGATGAGGTCGGGCAGGACCTCCATGGACGCCGTGAGAAGGTACTGCGGCGCCACGTACAGGTGCTGGGTGAGGCTCGGGCGCGACGTCGGCAGAAAGAGCGCGAGGTCGTGGGCAAAGTCGAGCTGCTTCGCGCCGAGCTCGACGGCGTGGACGTAGTTCAGGCCGACCTGCGAGTCCTGGAGCCGGAAGCCGGACTCCTCGGGCTGGGCGACGAAGCGCTCACTCATGCCCAGCCGAATGAAGGCGCGACCGCCGTCGAAGACACGCGCGGACCCCCCGAGCCTGTAGAGCATCAGGCGCTCGTTCTCGGGGTCTTCGTCGACCACGGCCTGCTGCCGGTACTGGATCGAGGCGCTGACGGTCCACAGCTTCTTCTCGGGCACGACCGCGTCCGCCAGCGTGCCCGTGGCGGAGCCCGCCGCGCTGAGCTGCGCGTGGGCGAGGCCCGGGAGCCCGCAGAGCAGCGCAAAGATCGCGTGACGCATGACTCAGTACCCGACGAAGTTGTTGTAGTACTCGTAGTACGCCAGCAGGATCTTCAGACCGTAGTTGTCGTTGTCGGGATCGGCGTTTGCGCGCAGCGCCTCGTTGTACTCCCGGATGAACTGGTAGCTCACCGGGCTCTTCGAACGGCTCGCCACCAGGTGCCAGGCGCGGTCCTCGATGTACGTGTAGACGTACTCTTCCCCTTCGAACTCGAAGAGCCCGGAGAGGTTGTCGGGGCTCGTGGCGGTGACCAGAGCCTCATCGCCGAACTCCGCCGCGAGGTCCTCGGCGCGGTTGTATCGCTTGATGGCGATGCGGTCGCGCAGCTCGACGTTGCCGATGAGGTTCGAGTTCGTGACCGACGCGAAGATGTTCAGCGCGTAGTACTTGAACCACGGGAAGGTGTCGTAGTTGGCGCCGAGCATGTTGTCGAGCACCCGCTGCGACAGCGCCAGGTTCCGGGACCCGAAGGGCGCGTCGTACATCGAGACGTAGGTCGCGACGTTGGGGTTGTAGCCCGACACATCCTGCAGGTCCATGAAGGCGAAGGTCGCGAAGAGCTTGTCGATGATGATGCCGATGCGGAGCGTGTCGCCGTAGAACGGGTCGAACTCCGTCTGGTAGTTCCGGAAGCTCGCGGATTGATTGATGATTGCGTCGTAGAACGCCATCGTCATGCCCACGGCCGCGGAGATGTCGTTGTAGAAGTCGACGGAGATCTCGTCGTACTCCTGGTCGGTGAGCACGTCGTCGGGGCGCTCCACCTGGTCGAGGCGCTTGAGCAACGACTGCACGCCGCCGCCGCCCCAGTCGAACAGCGCCATGTGCCACATGCGCTGAATCGAGAAGACGGAGTCGTAGATGCTGCCGGCGTAGCTCGAGGTGTCCCAGAACTTGCGCCACGCGCGCTTGTTTCGCAGCTCGTAGAGCCAGTCGTAGCGCTCGATGGCGTTGAGCACGACCTGGGCCGGCGTGATGCCGAGGTCGAAGGCGCGACACATCGGGCTGCGCAGGCGGTGCTCGTCGGTGCAGTAGAGCGGCTTCTCCTCGAGGGCCGCGGCCCGCTTCTCGGCGTTGCCGTAGATCCACTGGAGCGCGAGCTCGTCGTAGCGGCCCCACTGGCGCTCGGCCTCGGCCTCTTCGATGGGCGAGACGTAGTCCATGACCGAGGCCGAGATCTCGTTCTCGCGCTGATACGCCGCGTCCACGGAGCCGTAGAAGTTGTGGCGCAGGCCCAGGTTGTGGCCGAACTCGTGGATCGCGGTCTTGAAGACGACGTTGTCCACGATGCGCCGGGAGAACTCGGCGTCCGACTCGAAGGTGAACTTGTCGCCGTCGCGCGCCACACACTTACGCGCGGCGAGGCTCACGGCGTTGACGGCGTCCGTGGCGTCGAAGAGCTCGACGTTGCGGAGCGCGAAGACCTGCTCCTCGTCCATCGCCAGGCGCTCGTGCACGTCCTTCCAGCTCCGGAAGCCGTCGAGGAAGTCGTTCTGGGCGTCGATGCCCTCGCGGGTGTGGAGCGCGTGGGGGCCGAACGGGTTCTGGTTGTTCTGCACGTCCATGAGGCGCCCGAGGAAGGCGTCATGCTCCTCGCGGCGCGCCGGCAGGTCCGCGAGCAGGCTCTGGCCGTCGGTACCGCGGTACACGAAGGCGTTGTACACGGGCTCCGAGAACCGCAGCTCCGGCAGCATCCGCATGTAGTTCCGCGTGAAGTCCTCGCGGGTCGGCGTGGGCACGAAGTCGGTCTTCTCGCCGGTGACCTGGTCTTCGGGCACGTCCATGACACGCCGCATCTCGCCGAAGATCGCCGTCGTGAGGCGTGGCGAGGCGAGGCAGGTGTCCTTGGAGGTGGTGGTCGCCTCGGTGGCCTCGGCCTCGCAGTCCCGCTCGCCGTTCAGGGCCGGGTCGGCGGTCTTGGCGGCCTCGCAGTCGGCCTGGCGGCGCAGGCCCGCCTGGCGGCTGTCGTACTCGCACCGGGTCGCGTTCTTGGGCGCGACGGTGGAGCCCTCGGCGCACTCGATCTCGTCCCAGGGGGTCTTGGACTCGTCGGCCTCGGTCGAGGGGTCGTCCTCGGGCTGGGTCTGCGCGCCCTTGGCCTCGAGGAAGTTCTCGACCAGGAAGCGGTAGTAGTCCATGCCGACGTTGTAGAGGTTCAACGTCGCGCTGTAGACCTCGCCGGTGCGCGGGTCCGCGGTCGACGGGCCATACCCGAGCAGGCCTCGGGTCGTGTCGATGTCGTGGTGCCAGTTCACGAAGCTGAAGCGCTGGTCCCCGGGGTGCCGCACGATGCCGCCGTCGTCGTACTCCCGGAAGGCGAAGCGCAGCTTGGCGCCGGCCGCCTCGAGAACGTCGTTCGTGGCGCTCTCCACGTCGGCGAAGAACGGCTTGAAGCGCTCGGGGAAGCCCGGCTGGTAGTAGAAGGCGACGGTGTCCGTTCGGTCCGGGTTCCACCGCTGCATCAGCGAGACCGCGGAGAGCTCGCCCGCGTCGTGGTCGGTGAACAGGTTCAGGATCTGGAAGACCCCGTACTGCTTGTTGGTGATGTCCTTCTCACCGATCTCGACCGGGGTGTACTGCGGCTGGAAGACGGACTCGCCGTCCTCGCCCTCGACGTAGGTGCCGGTCTTGGGACGGTAGAGCGAGAACCGATACTTGATCGTGCTGGTGCCCGTGCCGCTGGCCAGCGAGGTCATGTTGTAGCAGCCGCCGCCGATGGTCAGCAGGTAGGTGACCTCGACCTCGAAGCCGAGGGCCTCGCCCCCGGTCAGCGAGCACTTGCCCTCTTCCTGCCGGAGCGCGTCGCGCTCGGTCGGGGAGGCCGCGGCCCACTTCTCGGCGAGCGCGCCGTACTCGGCCTGGATCTCCTCGTCGGTGCAGGCCTTCTGCCACTGGAACGAGTCGGGCGTGTAGTGCACGGCGACGGTGCTCGCGCACATCGCCATGAACTCCCCGTAGAACCAGGCCGCGTTCGTGATGGGGTCGAGCGAGGTCGACGCGAAGTCGACCTTGAACTTCTGGCGCTTCTGCCACGGCTCCTCGGTGTTCTCGGAGAGCAGGTTCGTGCGCTCGCCGTCGAGGCTCTCCTGGAGCTTCACGTCCACGTGTTGCCCGGCGAACTCGAGGAGCACGTTGTCCTCGGTGCTCGACAGGTTGTCGTTGGGGTCGTCGGGCAGGTCGGCCTGGAGTCGACGGGTCTCCACGAGCTGGAGCGCATCGTCCCGGAACCGGACCTTGACCAGCGTGGGGTTGCCCTCGAGGCCCGGGAACGCGTAGTCCCCGACCACGTTCGGCGAGCTCGCGCCGACGACGGTGACCCGGTAGATCCAGTTGTCGTCGGTCGTCTCGGTGAACTGGGTGTCGGGCTGCGAGAGCGCGGCCTTGTCCAGGTAGATGGACTCGTTGGACAGCCCGTTGCGCACGGGCCGGTGTTCGACACAGGCCGAGGCCACGAGGCCCATCGCCGGCACGAGGAGAGTGAGTTTGCGGGGGTTCATGGGTGCTCTCCTCAGCGCCACAGGTTGACCTGGACGGCACGGTCGGCGCTGATCGTGAAGCTGACCCGGTTGGTCAGCGAGACGACCTCGTCGAGCACATTGCCGTTGGCGGAGTAGTTGTAGGTGATCTCGCAGTCCCGGAACGCCTGGTCGCCTCGGGCCTCGGCGAACGCCGCCACCTTCGCGCGCACGTCGTCGCCGTAGGAGATCGCGAGGCCCGGGCACAGGTTGACCGGGTGCTTGAAGCGACCCTCGGCGACCCGGCCGATGAGACCGTCGGCCTCGACCCAGAAGATCATCGAGGTCTCGCGGCCCTGGAGCTGAACCACGTTCGCCGGCACGAACTCGTACCGACGCCCGCGGATCTGGCGCAGGTAGCCGTTCCGGTCCTCGAGGGGGTCGCCGCTGACGGTGAGCTCGAGCTTCTCGCTGCCGCCGCCCTCACGCGGGGCCTCGAGCTCGATGTCGAGGGTGCCCAGGCGTCGATCGAAGCCCAGGACCTGGATGCCGGGGCCGCCGAGCGCCAGCGGGTTGGTCTCGAGGTCGCCGCGCGCGAGGTCCGCGCCGTAGTAGGGGGACTTCTCCTGCCCGAGCCCGGGTCGGGGCCGTGCGCGCTGATTCCACCCGGCGTAAACGTCGTCGAGCTTCGAGCGACCGCGCTCGATGGACACGGCCGACAGAGAGTCGAAGTTCAGGCTGAACTGCACGGTCAGCCGGTACTGCTCACCCTCGTAGGTGAAGTACGCGAAGCCGATGGACCACTTCCGGTCGTCGGTATTGTAGAAGAGCTTCTCGGCGTTCGCCGTGTTGGCGCGACCGTGCGAGAAGACCTCGACGATGGCGTCCGTGAACGGCTCGACGATCCACGTGGCCTCGGCGAGGCGAGGGTCGACCACGGCGCGGTCGGCCGGGCTCAGACGCGCGTAGACCGCGCGCAGGTCGGCGATGACGTCGCCGATCCAGTCGCGGGGATCACCCGCGCCGTCGCGCTGGTAGGTGAGCTGGTTGATCGGGCCGGGCTCGTCGGCCTCGTCGGTCAACAGCTCGGGCGGGATCTCGAGGGTCCAGGCGAGCAGCGGGTGGGTCGGCTGCTCGACGGGCGGCACGAGCGGCGACGACGCATCGACGTCGGCCGGCACGCCGACGCCGGCATCGGCGCTCTGGACCGCGGCGTCGGTCTCGGGCACACCCGCATCGGCCGGCTCGCCGCCACCGACGGCGGGCTGCTGTACAGCCTCGCGCACGCGCTGCTCGAGCTTCTGCTTGAAGAGCTGCGCGATCGTGCGCTGCTTGAACTCGGCCGCCGGTGCGGCCAGGGTGCGTGTCCAGCTGATGCCGAAGAGCTTGTCGTCGGCCGCGGGGCGCTCACCGTCCTTGAGAACGGCGGCCTGGGTCACGTCCCGCTGGAAGCTGAACGTGGCGCCGTTGAACTCGACATCCACGGCGTCGCGCTGCCCGTAGACGTTGAAGCTCGCGCGGCTGAGGGTCTTCTCGCCGCCCTCGCCCTCGCCGACGCACAGGTCCACGAACTGGCTCCACGCGAGCCCGTCCGAGAGCGCGATGGAGCACGTCTCGCGGCGACCGCTCTCGAAGACCGGCGCGACCTCGTCGGGGCCCTGGCCGATCCGCATCGACGCGCCCTCTTCGAACGGCGCCACGCGGACCGGGAAGAGGTCGACCTCCGTGAGCTGCCCCTCGGGCGAGACCACGAGCGCCACGCCGGAGCTGCGGAAGAAGATCAACCACTCGGGGTTGGCGAAGATCAGCTCACAGGTCTGCTGCTCGAAGCAGTCGTACTCCGGCGCGTAGGGCTCGTCGCCGAAGTGGGTCTCGCGGACCATCCGGTACATCTTGTTGACGTTGCCGGCGTTGAGCCAGGCGCGCTCTTTGTCGGCGGCGTCCTCGCGCCCCGTCGACGCCTGGTCGAGCGGCACGCCGTCGATGGTGATGCGGTCCCGGAGGCTCATCTTCACCGGGATGGGCCCGATGCTGCCGTCCTCGCGTGTGCCGGTGAAGTTGCCCTCGAGTGTGCCCCGGTACTTCTGGAGCGCGATCACGGCCTCGACGATGCGGGTGTCCTGGTTGAAGAGGTAGATGACCTCGTTCTCCGGGCCCCAGACGAACGCGTTCGCGTACTCGACCGGGTCACACCAGGCGCCGTCCTGGATGAGGAGGTCGGCCTGCATCGGCTCGTTGCCGTTCCACATCGGCACGCCGCCGATGGAGTCGTTCGGCACGATGGGCTCGCGGACCATGCGCTGGATCAGCGCTTCGTTCTCCGCGATGGAGCAGAAACGCGCGCGACCGGTATCGTCCCGGTTCTCCTCGTCGACGTCGTACCCCTGCTGGCCTGGCTGGGTGAAACGCGGGGTGTCGTCGAAGCCGTTTTGTACGGCGGGATCGCCCTCGTTCGGGGTGAAGACCTGCTCCGGGCCGTCTTCGCAAGCGACGACGCTCATCGTGAGCAGGGCAAGCAGGGCGGACCTGCGAATGCGCATGAGACCTCCGAGGTGAGCACCCCCGGCCTCGGACCTGGGTTTCCGGGGACACGGGTGCGGGAAAGTTGCGGGACTGTGCCCGACCTGCCACGTGCGCGGCAAGCCCGAGGAGGCCGTCGCCGGGGTCAGCCGCTGAGGGCGCGCAGGTACATCAGCCCGAGGGCACCGAGACTCACATAGTACGCGGCGGTGCGTGCGACGGTGACGCCCGCGACGTAGAGACCCGTGTGGGCGATGCGCGCACCGAGGAAAACCCACGCCGCGAGCGCCGTCGTCTCGGTCGCGCGCCCGCTCAGGTGCAGGGCCAGAGCCGCGCCGACGTACAGGGGCCAGTTCTCGGCGTGGTTGCGGTAGGCGCGCTCGGCGCGACCGACCCACGCGGGAAAGACCGGGTCGTTCTCACGGTTGCCGAGGCCCCACCCGACGCCGCCGACCCGGAGGCGCCCGGCGGATGCGATGTACAGGACGACGATGCCCCACAGGCTCACGAGTGCGAGGACCTGAAGTTCAGCGCTCATCGGCCCCCCTCGACTTCCGCCAGAGCAACACGCTGCCACAGGTCGACGAGCCGATCGACGAGCGCGCGCATGCCGAGCGTCTGCGTGTCGGGATCCGACGCGAGGAGGGCCTCCGTTTCTCTCGAAAGCGCCTCGATCTCGCCCGAGGTCGGCGCGCTCGAGAGGGCCGCCGATGCGGTCCTGAGGCCCGCGAAGAACGGCCGGTGGAGCCCGAACTTGTGCAGGTCGCGGAGCACCTGGGCGCACAAGACGTTGTGGGTCCCCTCCCACGCCTCGACGACGATGCTGTCCCGCAGGAGGCGCGGCAGCACCGAGAACTCCTCGATGGCGCCGTTGCCCCCCAGGACCTCGATGGCCGCGCGCACCTGGTCCGTCGACGCGCAGGCGGTGGCGTACTTGTTCATGTTCACCACCAGGCGGAAGACGTCTCGCTCCCCGGCCGTGGCGGCGCCGAGCGCGATGCGGTCCTGGAGCGCGATCAGCGCGAAGGTCCCGGCCACGGCCAGGGAGCGGCGCGCCCGGAGGCCGTCGAGCGTTCGCCGGACGTCGACGAACTGGTCGATGGGTCGGCCGAACGCCGTGCGGTGCCGCGCATAGGCCGTGGCCTCGAGCTCGGCCCGACGCATCACGCCGCAGGCGGCCACGGCGTTGTAGACGCGGCTCGTGTTCAGCACGACCTCGACCACGGCCTTGAACGCGCCCTCGGTGGGACCGAGCGCCCAGGCGAAGCAGTCCACGAAGTCCGCCTCACCGCTGGCCATGCTGCGCGTGCCGAGCTTGTACTTCAGGCGCCGCACGTGCACGCCGTTCAGGCTGCCGTCCGGTCGAAGGCGCGGCACCACGAACGCGCCGAGGCCGGCGGTGCCGGGGGCGGCCCCGTCGGGGCGCGCGGTGACGAGGTAGAGGTCCGCGTCGATCACCGAGCAGAACCACTTCTCCCCGTCGAGGCGCCAGTCCGACCCGTCGCGTGTGGCCCGGAGCGCGTTCGCGCCGACGTCGGACCCGCCCTGGATCTCGGTCAGGAACTGCGCACCGTGCAGGTGTTCGGGCGCGAGGCGGTCGTCGTGCAGGAGCCCGGGGAGAAGCCGCGCCTTGAGCCCATCGTCGCCCCGATGTTGGAGCAGCTTGACCAGGCCCGCGGTGCACGCCAACGGGCAGAGGTGCCCGCCCTCTCCGTGGTGCGCGAGCAGGTAAGCGTAGGCGAGCTGCACGCGCTCCTGGCCAGGCTCCGCGTAGCCTCGAATCACGGGCGTTCGGTAGACGTGGCGTCCGATCTCCCCGTAGTTCGGGTGAAAATCGACGGCGTCGATGCGGTGGCCGAAGTCGTCGAAGCGCCGCAGCCGAGGCAGATTCTCGTCCCGGTTGTTCTCGCGAATCAGCGGATCGAGCACCTGCGCGCTCAGGGCGCCGAAGTCCACGAGCCCGGGCCGTGCCGCCGCGTAGGCCGCGGGCTCGAGGTGCCGGCGCAGAACGCGGTCCAGCAGCGGATCCGCTTCGTAGTAGTTCGTGCGTGTGTCCTCGCGCCAGGCGTCGAGGGCGGTCCGCGCCTCGGACCAGGGCGTCGGCGTGGGTGCGTTCATGCCGGGCACGTTGACGGACCCGCGGCGTTGCAGCAAGCGTCGGGATGCGTCTCGGCGCGGGTCGTGCCATCGTCGCGGCGTGGGCGTACACCCGACAGACTCCCCCGCGAGGCTCGCCGCGCTGTTGCTCGCGGCGCTCGGCGTCGCGTTCCTGGCCTACGGCGGCGCGCTCGCCGGCGGCTTCGTCTTCGACGACGTGCCGCTCCTCGTGGCCACGGATTGCCACCACGGCGTCGAGCGCATCCCCGCGATGTTCGACTTCGACTCGGGCTCGATCTGCACGCTTCGTCCGCTCCGATCGACCACACACGCGCTCGAGTACGAGGTCTACGGGCTGCAGCCCTGGGGCTATCACCTGACGAACGTGGTCCTGCACGCCCTCGTGGTCTTCACGGGCGGCCTGCTCGTGCGTCGGCTCTTCGGGCACGCCGCCCTCGCCCTCGCGACGGCGCTGCTCTTCGCCGTCCACCCCCTCGGCGTCGAGGCCGTGGCCAACATCGCCGGCCGGCGAGATGTCATGGCCTGCCTCTTTTCGCTGCTCGCCGTGCACGCGTGGCTCTCCCGACGCGACCTGCAAGGCCTCGCCGTACTGACGCTCGGTCTCCTCTCCCACGAGTCCGCGGCCGCCACGGGCCTGGTCCTCGGGGTGCTCCACCTGCTTCGACCGGACCTGCGTCGTTGGCGGATGTTGGCCGTCTGGTGGGGGTGGATCGCGACCTTCGCGCTCTGGAAGTTCGGGGCGCACGACCACTCTCAACGGGCCGGGCTTTGGGGGGGTGGGCTCGCGGCGCACGTGGGCACGGTGCTGCACGGGCACCTGCACTACTTCGGTCTCGCGCTGTGGCCGGCGGACCTGCAGGCAGACTACTCCCCCAACGGTTTCCCCATCGCGACGGGCCTTCTCGAGGTCGGACCGATGGCGGGCCTCGTGCTCATCGGCGGGTCGGTCGTCGCGGCGGTCCTCGCGGCACGGAAGGCGCCCGGGATCACGCTGGGACTCGCGTGGTGGTTCCTGTTTCTTCTCCCTTCGAGTCAGCTCAAGCCGCATCACGAGCTCCTCGCCGAGCACCGCACCTACATCGCGCTGTGGGGTCTGTGCGGGCTCGGTGCGGCGGCCTTGTGTCACCCGCGCCTGCAGAGCGGCGCGTTGCGGCCCACGCGGCTGGCCGCGCTCATGGCGCCGCTGCTGACGCTGATGCTCTTGCGGACCTGGACTCGGGTCGAGGATTGGCATAGCGAAGAGACGCTCTGGACCTCGACCCTCGAGGTCGCCCCCGAGGTCGGGCGCGCCCACGCGAATCTGGGCTCGATTCGCGCGGAGCAGGGCCGAGACGCCGACGCCTTCGCGCACTTCACCGTGGCGATCGCGGTGCGCCCCGACCTGTGCCCGGCCTACTTCAACCGCGCGACGCTGCAGGCGCGCGCCGGGCGGATCGCCGAAGCCGCCGAGGACGCGCGCGCGGCGTGGCGCTGCCAGCCCCGCACTCGCTGGCGCGCGCCCGTGGGCCGCATGCTGCTGCGCGCGTGTGCGCTGGGCGACGCGCTCGAGGTCCTGGGCGCGGACGACCCGGAGCTCGTGAGCGCACGGGCCACCTGCGCCCCGCCGCCGGGCGTCAGCCCACCGTGACGGGGATCTGCCGCGGCTGCGTGGACTTCGACTTCGGCAGGGTGATCGTCAACACCCCTCGATCCAGCGCGGCCGTCACCTGGTCGGCGTCGAAGAGCGGCGCCAGCGCGAACTGTCGACGGTAGACGACGGGCGGCTCTCCGCTCTGGGCGCGGCGCGCCTCCAGGCTCAACCGCTCCGCCTCGAGGTGAAGGCGCAGGTCGTCGCGCTTCACGCCGGGCAGGTCCGCGACGATCCGGAGCGCGGTCTCGCTCTCCCAGATGTCGACGGCGGGGGTCACGGCGCGCTCGGTACGGGTCTGCTCGGGGGTGTTTCGATGCGAAGCCGCGGTCTCTCGTGAACGGGGATTCATGGGATGGGTGTCCTTTGAGGTGAAGAGAGGGGTGGGATGCTCAGGCAACCTGAACGGCGACGGTGCGCGGCTGGTCCTCGATGGCCTTCGCGAGCGTGACCGTCAGCTCGCCGTCGGCGAGCGTCGCCTTGACCTTCTCGGGATCGACGCGGGCCGGAAGCGGCAGCGTCCAGGTGCGCTCGAAGCTCGAACGCTCCTGGCGGTGCGGGCGAAAGCCCTCGGGACGCTCCAGCGTGCGCCGGACCGTCAGCCCGAGCACGTTGCGCTGCAAGGTCACGGTCAGGTCCTTCTCGGTCACTCCGGGCAGGTCGGCCCGCAGCACGAGCGAGGTGCCGGTGTCTTCGAAGACGTGGGCGGCGGAACGGTCGACGGCCTCGGTGTCGCTGCGCGACACGTCGTCGAGGACCCGGTCCATGCGCCGCCGGATCTCCTCGAGAGAGGCCCAGGGCAGCAGGTTTTCAGGGGTTTGGGCAGCGAGGAACGGACGGGTGCGATACCACATGGGGACTTCTCCACGCGTTGAGTTGAGCGCAAGGGCCGCCGGCGCTCCCGGTCTCGCACCGGGCGCCTGACTCATCGACCCACACCCAGAGCAATAACCACGCGCCGTGGGACGTCAAGGCGCCCCGTTCACCGGACGCAGAGGCCCACCTCGAGCGTGTGGTCGTCGTACACGTCGTCCGTGCCCCGATCGTCGAAGATCCATCGGCGCTCGACGCAGAAGCTCCCGGGGGCGCAGTCCTCGGGTCCATGGCAGACGCCGACGCACCCGCCGTCGACACAGGCGCCCGTGGCGCAGTCCCCGTCGGCGTCACACATCGCGCCGGCCACACCGGGTCCGGCCGCGCGCCGACACCGGGTCTCGTACGTGCGGCCGTCCGCCGCACGTCGAGGGAAACACACCTCGTTTTCCGGGCAGAAGCGGAGCGCGTCACACGCCGCGTCGGACCCGAAGTCCGGCAGGCACTGAGGGAGGCCCGTCTCGACGTCGTCCGCCGGGCCGGCGGTCCCCCCATCGTCGGTGTAGAAGACCCCCGCGGCATAGCAGCGCTGACCCGGGGCGCAGTCAGCCGCGTCGGCGCAGGCCCCGATGCACAGCCCGTCCTCGGCGAGGCACGCGCCGGTGCGGCAGTCCGCGTCCTGGGCGCATGCGGCCCCCGGGCCCCCGGGGCCGGCGTCCGGCGACGGGGCGACGCAGGCGAGCACCACCCCGCGCGGCGCGTCCGGTCGTGCGATGGCCGCGCACACGCCGCCTCCCGCACAGTCCGCGTCTCTCGTGCAGGCTCGGATCTGGCGTACACACACGCGGAACCGATTCTGCGTCTCTCCGGACTGGAGCCGCGTCCACGCGCACGCCGCTCCGGCCCCGCAGTCCGCGTCGTCGCGACACGGGCCGAAGCAGCCCGTGCCCCGCAGACACACGCCGCTCCGGCACTCGGCGTCGTCGGCACACGCGGCGCCCGGGCCCGCTTCGCCCTCTCGAGGCTGGCAAGTAAGGCCCAGACTGCCCGTGCGGACGACACGGTAGGGCACACACGCCTGGTCCGCGGGACAGTCCACGTCGCGCCCGCACCCTGAAAGAGAGGGATCGGGCAGGCACACACGCTCGATGGAGTTGCACCGCAAGCCGGGGCGACAGTCGTCCGGGCGGCATCCGGGCTGGCAGGTGTAGTCCGCGCGGCAGGACCAGGCGGGCGGGCAATCGGCGGCGGCGAAACACGCCAGGTCGTCCTGGGTGTCACAGTCGCTGTCGACGCCGTCGCCTGGGGTCTCGGGCAGGTTCGGCGCGCGGTCCGGGTCGAGGTCGTCGCAATCGTCGGCGACCGGGACCCCGTCTCCGTCCTGGTCGTTCGGGTCCGTGGGGGGGCCAGGGTCCACGGGCGCCGCGTCCTGGCCGGGCGGGGCGGTGCCGCCCGCAGCGGGTGTTCCACCGCTCGGGCCGACCGTGGCGTCCCCCGGGGCGCCCCCGACCGCCGCGTCCGCCGACGGCCCCACGGGCACGCCGGCCTCGCCCAGCGCCACGCTCCCGTCGAGGCGGGGCCGAGGCACGGGAGAGAACGCCCCGTCGGCCGACTCCGCGAGCTCCCCGCCCGCGCACGCCCAGAGGGTCAGTGTCGCGAGCCACACCCGAAGGGTCGGCCGCGGCGCGCTCACGAGCGCTCCCCCTTGGGCTCCGAAACGCCGACCGGCAGCGTCTCGACCTCGTGGATGAGACGTCGCAGCGGCTCCCCCAGGCGCGTGCCCAGCTCGATCTGACTCACACGCACCTCGGCCTTGGTCTCGCCCGCGAACTCGGCGAAACCATCGAAGAGAGACTCCGCGACCTCCGCCAGGTCGAGGGGGGGCAAAAGGTCCAGCGCGAGGCCGTGGTTGCGCAAGCCCGCGGCGACCGCCTCGACCCCCCGCGAGACGAGCGGATCGTCGAGGAGCGGGCCGAGCGGCGCCTGGTCAATCCAGCCCTCGAGGTAGGCCTGGTAGCGCCCGAATCGTTGCTCGAGGCGCAGCATCCGATGACCCTCGAGCAGGCCGCGGAGCGCCGGGACACGCTGCGCCTGGGTCGAGACCTCGCCCCCGAAGACCACCTCGAGGCGCTCGAAGTAGCCGTGGAAAGACCGGTCGATGCGCTCGTCGAGCTCGTCTCCGATGGTCGCGACCGCCTCGCCGACGCGGACCCTCAGGCTCCGGCGCAGCGCGCGCAGGGCGTGGACCCGTGCCTGGCCGCCTCGGTGTTCGCGAGCGATCTCGACCAGCTCCGGCGCGGTCTCGCGCACCGCCCGCTCGACCGCGGCACGCACACGCGGGGGCACGTCCTCGCGCACCTCGCGCGCCAGGCGAACACGGTCCAGCCCGAGCTGCGCGCCCAGCGCGGCCACCGTCGCGTGGCGCGCGGCGAGGCGCTCCGCGCGCGCGTCCACCTGGCGAAGCGCGCCGCGCAGCGCTTCGAGCAAGCGCTTGCGGGTGGAGCTCGCCTTGATGAGGGCGGAGCGCCCGAAAAAGCGGGCGCGCAACAGACGGTGGAGCTTCGCGATGCCGCTTCGCCGTAGGTCCTCGAGGTTGCGCGACCGCAGACCGCTCAGCGCGACCCGGGCGCTCACGGCGACCACGTCCTCGACCCGACGTCCCAGCGTGACGAGGGCACGGCTGACGGCCATGTCGACCTGGGCGGCGTCGTGGCCCTCGATACGGGTCACGACGGCCAGGGCCGGGCGGGCGTGCGCCTCGAGAAAGCGCGCGGCCAGGCGCCACGGCTCGATGCCCTGGTCGATGCCCGCGAGCCAGACCAGCGCGTCGGCGCTCTGCACGAGGGCCTCGCTTGCGGAGAGCTCCTCGGGCGAGCCCGGGCCATCCATCCGCAAATCCGGCACCTCGAGCACGTTGGCGCGCGTCAGCTCGCCGATCGGGTAGACGAGCTCGACGTGGCGTACGTGCGTGTCCTTGAGCTCCACGGCGCGCCGCTCGAGCACCTCTCGGAGCGTCTCGATGGGCACCGTTTCGACCGCGCCGTCGTGATGCACGATGCGGCTGGCGGCCTTGCGCCCGTAGCGCAGAAGGTGGGGCACGACGGACGAGGTCGGCAGCAGGTCTTCGCCGATCAGCGCGTTGACGAAGGTCGTCTTGCCGGCGCCCCTCGGCCCGACCACGGCGAGGGTGATCGGGTCGTCGAGGGTGTCGGCGAGTCGCTCGACGACCGACCGGTCGGGCGCCAGCTCCCCGTCGCCCGTCAATACGCGGCGCGCACGCTCCAGGAGCCCCCGGAGCGCCGCCAGTTCGGTCTCGCCCGCGAGCGCCCCGTCGTCGGGCGCGACCCGCTCCGCGGTCTCCTCGACGCTGTCCTCGGCGTGGGCCGCCGCCTCCTCCGGGCTCATCACCGTGATGGCGGGCATCGAGCCGGAGGCCGCCCGGGTCGGCATCGCGGTCAGCTCCAGGGCGCCGGACGGGCGTGCGCGCGGGCTCGCGCCCACGGCCGGCATGCCCCGCGCGGGGGTCGCCGGGGCTCGGTCGGGCGTGAGGAGCTGATGGACCGCCATCTCGACGAGCGGAATCGGTCCGGTGACGCGGTGCCCGATGCGTCCCGACGGGTGAAGCCCGCCGCCCGGCACCTCACCCACCCTGGACGCGGTCGTCGAGTCGTTCGCGGGCACCGACGGCGCCGTCAGCCGCGCCCGCAGCCGCGACGCGCGCTCCTCGGCGGGCGTGTGGGTGGGTTCGTAGACCAGCGTCAGGAGCCGTTGAGCGAGCAGGTCGTCCGGCGAGGCCTTCAGGGCGGCGATCGCTCGATCCGCGGCGCCGCGATCGTCTCCGGTCACGTAGAGCGCACAGCCTAGAGCGACGAGGGCTTCGTGCTGCGGGCGGGCGCCACTCGACCGCGCCGTCAGGTCTCCTCGGACCTCCTCGGCCGCGCCGTCGAGCACACGCATCAGCGCCCGGGCGACTCGGCCCTCCGGATCGTCGGGAGACCACTCCAAGAGCCGGCGCGCGTAGTCGTCGGACCCGTCGAGGTCACCCCGACCACGGGACACACGGACGGCCAGCCGGAGCGCGTCGATGCGTGTGTGCTCGGGTCCCGGCAGGGCGGCCGCCTGGGCCGCGGCCTGCTCGGCGCCGAGCAGATTGCCGGTGTTCGCCGCGAGTCGACCGTGCAACAGATGGAGCCAGGACTGCTCCGGCGCCGCCGCCATCGCCCGCAAGAGATAGCCCTGCGCCTCGGCGTGGCGTCCCGAGAGTTCGAGCGACTCGGCGATGCCCGCGAGTGCGCCCGTGCTCTCGGCGTTGCGGCGCAGGACACGCTCGAAGACCGGCGCCGCTTCGAGGCTTCGACCGAGCTTCAGGAGTGAACGACCGAGCGCCACCGCCGCCGTCTCGTCGTTCGGGGTCGCTCGGACGGCGACCTCGAGCACCCGAACCGCGTCCTCGTGCCGGTCCTGCCGGCGCAGCGCGTCCGCGAGGGCCCGCAGCAAGGCGGGGTGTTCCGGGACGAGCTCCAGGCCGCGGCGAGCCAGCGCCTCGGCGCGATCGAGACGACCAGAGCGATTGTAGACCCGCGCCAGCCCCGCGATCGCGCCGACGTGGTCGGGACGCTGCTGCAAACAGGCCCTCAGATACTCGGCGGCGCTCTCGAGCTCATCGAAGACCTCGAGCACCTGGGCGTAGGCGATCTGCGCGCCCGGCAGGGCCGGCTGGAGCTGAAGCGCCCGTTCCAACAAAGGTGCGGCCCGGGCGTAGTCCGAGCGACTGAGGTGCGCCGCCCCGAGCAACCACGGGACGACGACGGCGTCGCTCCCGGACAAGGACTCGAGGGGCCGAATGGCTTCGTCCGCTCGACCCCCTTCGATCGCCGCGGCCGCAGCCCGTACGAGGCCGTCCAGCTGCGGCGGCACCGCCACGGCCTCCAGCAACGGACCGAGGTCCCGGGGCGAGAGCATCGGGAGCATCCTAGGCCGCGGCTGAAAGGTCGGTCAATTCGGCGCGCGCCACCACGCCTGGAGCTCTTCGAAGGTGCGAACGACGGGGGCCGGCGGCAGGGCGGCGAGGATGCGTTTCCCGTAGCCTTTCGTGGTCAGGCGGCTGTCCAGCACGGCCACGATGCCGCGATCGCCCCGAACGCGGATCAAGCGGCCGAAGCCCTGCTTGAGCGCGAGCGCCGCGGCGGGCACCTGCATTTGCATGAACGGCTGCCCCCCGCGCTCGGCGAAGCGCGCCGCACGGGCCTGGAGCACGGGATCGTTGGGGGGCTCGAAGGGGAGCTTGTCGATGACCACGAGCGAGAGCGCGTCTCCCGGCACGTCCACCCCCTCCCAGAAGCTGCCGGTCCCCAGCAACACCGCACCCGGGGTGGCCCGGAACCGTTCGACGAGCGCGGCGCGCGGCGCGTCGCCCTGTCTCAACAGGGGCCACCCGAAGGCCTCCGCGGGCCGCGTCAGGCGCCTGTGGGCGGCCTCCAGATTCCGATGACTGGTGAACAAAACGAACGCCCGCCCGGCCGTCAACGCGGTGAGCCGACCGACGTGGGCGACCACGGCCTCGATGAAGTCGGCGGCGTCCGGGGCGGGCAGGCCGGAGGGTAAGTACAGGCGCGCCTGCTCGCCGTAGTCGAAGGGGCTCTCTACGGTCGCCTCCTCGACCCGCTCCCCGTGGGCCGGCTCGTCCAGGCCGAGGCGCCCACGGACGTACTCGAACGACCCCCCGACGGCCAGCGTCGCCGAGGTGAGCACGACGGCGGGGACACGCTCGAGCACCTCCTGAGCGAACCGAAGTCCGGCCTCGATGGGCTGACCGCTGAGGCGGACGTCGGTGCCGCGAGACTCCCGGAAGTAGACCCAGTCGGGGGCGCGCGGGTCGAGCAAGCGGGCCAGGTCGTCGCGCAGGCTCTGAACCCGACGCCGGAGCAAAGGCCACTGCTCCGGCGTCCCGCCGCGGTCCTCCACGGCCGCCTGGGTGGCCGCGAGGGCCTGCCCGAGCAACTCGAGCGACGAGTCGAGGTCGAGATGCAGGGTCTCGAGCGCGGGGGTCACGTCCGCGGGGCCCCAGCCGACCCGCCCGGCGTCCGGTCCGCTGCTCAGGTTCACGCTCGCGCTCATCTGGAAAGCCTCGGGGGCGTTCGAGACGCCTCCAGCGGCCCGGAGGGCGGTGAACAGCGCCTCGCCGGCGAGGCGCGCGCGGGCGGCGTCGGCGCGCACCGTCGCCCCCTCCAGGTCCGAGACGGACCGAACACCCGTCCGCACGTCGTCCAGGACCTGAAGCAGCCGATGACTCGAGACCTGGGCCCCGAAGAACTGCGCGGCGGTCTCGGCGACGGCGTGGGCCTCGTCGAAAACGACCGCGTCGTGCTCCGGCAGCAGCGCGCCCCCCGCGGCGCGCACGGCCAGGTCCCCGAAGTAGAGCGCATGGTTCACGATGAGCAGCTTCGCCTTCTCGGCGGCGGCGCGCGCACGCGTCACATGACACTGCGACACGAACGCACACTGCGCGCCGAGGCAGGTCTCGGCGGTGGTCGTGAGGCGGTCCCACAGCGGGTGCTCCTCGGGCAAGCCCGAGACCTCGGCGCGGTCGCCGGTCTGGGTCCACGACGACCAGTCCAAGACCCGCTCGAGCTCAGCGTCGACGACGTCGGACGACACGCCCCAGCCTACGGGGGCACGCATTTGCTCGAGCCGCCACAGGCACAGGTAGTTCTGACGGCCCTTCAGCACCGCCGCCTCGATGGGACGCCCGAGGGCGCGCTCCAGGCTCGGCACGTCCTTCCGCACGATCTGGTCCTGCAGGTTCCGAGTCGCCGTGGACACGACCACGGTTCGACCGGTGACACACGCCGCCGCGAGGTACGCCAGCGTCTTGCCGGTGCCCGTCCCGGCCTCGGCGAGGAGAACCCCGCCGTCCTGGAAGACCGCGGCGACTCGACGGGCGAGGTCGAGCTGACCCGCGCGGGGCTCGAAGCCGGGCGTCACCCGCGCCATCAAGCCGCCGGCGCCGAGCACACCGTCGATGCCCCCGGGCACGGCGGCGCCCGGTAGATCCGACGCCTGCGATTCCGGCCCGCTCACGGCGGCTCTGCGTGCTCGCTCCGACATTCGCCGAACACTATCAGGAAGCGTGTCAAGCCGTTGTCGGCAACCGGCCGACGTGGTTTCATCTCGGCGCCTGTCATCTCGACCCCGCGCGACGGTGGGTCGCCGTCGATGCCGCGAGGTCCGGGAGAACGTCTCTGGAGGGAGATTCGGATGGTGCAGTTTTCGGTGGGGGATATGGCGGTCTATCAGGGCCAGGGCATTGGCCAGATAACGGGCATCGGGCAGATGCAAGTCGGCCCGTCGACCGTCGACGTCTACACGCTCCGACTGGTCGAGAACGGGACGACGATTCGGATCCCCATCTCGAAGGCCAACAGCGTCGGACTCCGGGAGCTCATCGATCCGGTCGAGATTCCGGGGGTCTACGAGATCCTCAAGGAGGCGGGGCGCAAGCCCGAGGACAAGACCTGGAATCGCCGCTACCGCGCCTACATGGACAAGCTCAAGACCGGCTCCGTGCACGAGATCGCGCGTGTCCTGCGTGACCTGTACCGACTGAAGGGCGACAAGGACCTGAGCTACGGCGAGCGCAAGATGCTCGACCAGGCGCGCAATCTCCTCGTGAAGGAGCTCTCTCTCGCCAGCCGCCGCGACGAGACCGAGGTCGCCCAGGAGCTCGAGGAGCTGTTCGCAGCGGAGTGTTGAGCCCCGTGACCTCCGCGTGACAGGACCGCGGCCGGCCGTGCTATCGTGCCGTCCTTCGCGCCACCACAAGGGGGTCACGTGATGGCACCGCTTCGATTCGCGCCACTCTGGTTCGCGGCCCTCGCGCTGCTCTTCGGCGCCTGCTCCGACGAGACGCGGCCGCCGGAGAAGGTCGTCTACGTGCCCGAGGAGCCGGGCCGAACGATCGTCTTCGACGACGCGGGGCGGCCGGTCCCGCCGGTCGAGACCCCCGAGGACCCGACCTTCATCCTCGTCATCGACGGGGAAGACGAAGAGACGGTGAACGTCGCGTCCGAGGTGCCGCTCTCGGTGCTCCTGCTGGATGGCCGCGGTGATCCGGTGGAAGGCGAGCGTGTGAACTGGGCGCTCGAGGGCGATCCGGACACGCTGGACGCGGCCTTGGCCGCCCAGGCCTCGGTCACGGACGAGAACGGCGGTGCGACCCTGTCCCTCACCGCGTCGTCCGAGCCGCGGGAGCTCCTCGTCAAGGCCTGGCATGCCGCCAGCCGCGTGGTGGAGATCCGCGTGCACGTCGTCGCGCTGCCCATGGGGGGCGTGCGCGTCGACTTCGACTACAACGGACCCGTCCGTCTCGGCAACGCCGAGGTCTATCTCATCGACGACGCCGACTTCTGCGATCAGCCGAGCTTCCTCGCGCCGCCCGAAGGCGTACTCCACAGCGCGAACGTGCAGACCATCGCCGAGGAGGCCTACCTGGGCCCCACGCTTTCGGGCCGCACCGCCGCGGTGCTCGTGCGGGCGCGCCTCGCCGCCAACGGCACGCTCGCCGCGGGCGGATGTTTCGGCGACCTGCGCATCCCCGAGGGCGACGACACGAGCATCACCGTCCCGCTCTTCCTGCTGCCGCTGAATCCCGCGGGCACCTACGACACGATCAACCACTTCAACTTCAGCAACGCCATCCCGGGCACGCTGGGCGACGTGGTTCGGGCGCTGGTTCGGTTCTTTGGCGACCAGAACAACGAACGGCAGATCGCCAGCGTCATCTTCGACGTCGTCGAGGGTCTGATTCGAGAGGCCGCAGGGGCCATCGGCGGCTTCGTCGTCGACCTGATCCGCGGCTTCGTCGAGGACGACCTCAACGACATCATCAACAACTACATCGACAACGACGGGCCGGCCTGGGTCCGGTCGTTTTTCCAGATCGGCTCCGACCTCATCAGCATCGTCTCGAACCTCGAGGTCATCAGCCACATCCAGATCACCAAACCGCGGACCGACGGCACCTACGATGGCTCGCAGAGCTGGATCGGCCTCGCCTTCTACTGGCGCCTGGGTTGCGACGGCAATCCGGACCCCATGTGCGGCCGGTTCGCCTTCACGATGGACCAGGTCGCCATGGGCCTGGAGGGCATCAACCTGGTCTTCGGTCAGTTCACCGGCCGCATCCACACCTACAACAAGGGCGAGATCGACCCCCACACGCTCGATCTCCAGTACGGCCGGCTCATCCTGTTCGTGCTCAACAACCTCGTGCTGCCCGCCATCGCGGACGGGGCGCGCAGCCTGCGTGAGGCCCTGCTGAACCTGGCCAACTGCCCCGCCTTCGCCAACGGCATCACGGGCGGAGACGACGAACTCTCCATCGCCGGCATCGACATCGTGAGCCGCGACACCATCGAGGGGTGGTGTACCGGGGTCATCGGCATTGCCGGGGACGCCGCCGAGGCCATCGTCGGCAACCTGCGCATCGACACCCGCCTCACGCTCTCGGGCTCGATGACGTTTGTCGAAGAGACGAGCGACCTCGCCGTGGACAGCCTCACGGAGGGTATCTGGACGGGCACGATCCGCACCCAGCAGGACCAGGGCCCGCCGTTCAACGGTGACTTCGCGGGGCCGCGGCTGCAATAGCCCCCGCCCGGGTCGGCGCGGCCTCAGAGCGGCTTCGAGCGGACCTTGAGCTGCGCGATGAAGCCGGCCTTGTCCTCGATGGACACAAAGAGCTTGAGGAGCGTGCCGGGGCTGTCACCCTCGGCCCCGCAGTAGAACGCGTCGCCGTCTGGCCGGTAGGACCAGCGGTAGGTCGCGCTCTGGCCGTCGTCCGCGGGCGAGATGTCGAAGTCGGCCGCGTCGAGGGAGACGACGTCCTCGACGATGACGTTGGGCGGCTCCAGGTCGGCGACGCCGTCCGCATCCTGGGCGACGAACTCGACCTGCGTGAGCAGCCAGGTGCGCTCGACGAACTCACAGGTGGCCGTGAGGCCCTGGAGCGTGGGCAGGTTCGGCGGGTCCGACTCCTCCTTGCAGGCGACGGCGGTCGACAGCGCCAGGACGGCCAGACAGCTCGAGCGAACGTTCATCGGCGGGCACTCCCTTGGACGAGGACGCGCCGAGTGTAGGGGAGCGCCCACGGGGACCGCAACGATCCGCCCGCGCCGTGGTTGCGGGGGGCGCGTGCGACCCCTACCCTGCCCGGCCATGTCGATGCTCCTCACCCTGCTCCTGGCTGCGCCTCCGGTGCTCTGGCGGTATCCGACCGACGGTGAGGCCGAGCCGGCCGCGCTCGAGGCCGCGGTCGCCCCCCTCGCGCCTCGGCTGCCCGACCACCTGCCCACCGCCGCCACCCGGGATGCATGGCTCGCGGCCCCCGCCGCCCCGGGGCCGCTGCCGGGGTGTTTCACCGACACGGGCGTTTGCACGGACCTCGACCGCGCCGTGCTCGAGGCGCTCGGCCTCGGCGGTCGCATCGACGCTCGGGCGCGACGCCAGGGCGCGGGCTGGGAGGTGCGCCTCGAGGTCGTGTCGACCGCGGCCCACGTGGCGCCGCGCACACTCGTGGGCCTGGGCGACACGCTGAACGAGGCGGCGGAGAACGTGGTCTCGGAGCTCATCGGGCTGGCGACGCTCCGGGTCACCGTCGAGCCCCCGACGGCGCGGCTCTACGCCGGGGCGCTGCTCCTGGGCACGGGACCCGGCAGCTACCTCGTCCCGCCGGGCACGACCGACGTGCGCGCCGAGGCCGACGGGCACGCGCCCGCCACGGTGCGCCTCGAGGTCGCCGCGGGAGACGCCGCGACACTGACCTTCAGCCTGCCGGCGGTTTCGGCCCGCGTCGCGCTCCGGTTCAATCCGGAGAACGCGAAGGTGACCCTCGACCACCTGCCCTTCGCCGACCGACCCGGCACCGTGGCCCTCGCGCCGGGCAAACACCTGCTGCGTGTCGAAGCGCCGGGCTTCGAGTCCTACGAGCGCACCATCGAGGTGGCCGCGGGCGACACCCTGGAGGTGACCTACGACCTCAAGCCGAAGGCCGACCTGGGCGCACGCTACGCCCACCCCCACCCGGACACGACCGCACGCGCCTTCTACGGGCGCGCGGCGTTGCGCACCACGCGGGTCTTCGACGGCCCGGTGGAGCTCGGCTCGGGGATCCTGCGGGTCGAGAAGACGAGTGAGTCGGCCCAGCTCGGCGGCCTCGACGTGGGCGTCGGGTGGCGCGGCGAGCTCTTCGAGGTCGAGGCGCTCGGCCTGGCGTGGCTGGGCGGCGCCGATCCGCACACCGCGGTGCTGCCCCAGGACCGCGTCGGCCTGCTGACCGACCTGGAGCGTTGGGTGATTCGACCGCTGTGGGTGGGCGTACGCTGGCCGCGGTGGCGCATCGATCCCTTCGTGCGGGCCGGGGTCTCGATGGTGCTCGAGTCGTTCACGGCGCGGGGTGTGCTCGACCCCGCCGGGAACCGCGCGAAGAAGGACCACGACCTCACCCTGTGGTTGTTCGGCGTCGAAGCGGGCTGTCGCGCGCAGCTCGACCGCGACCTTTTCGTCCAGCTCTCGGGGAGCTACGAGGGGTGGTCCGAGACACGCTCGCAGGCGTCTTTTCAGCTCGGCCTCGGGTGGACGTTCGACCTGCTCGGCGGCGGAGGGGCAAAGTGAAGTACCGACTGCTGACGTGCGCTTGGATGCTGGTCGCCGCGTCGGTGTGCCACGCGCAGCCGGCCGCCCCCGCCGATCCGCTGACGGCGGCGCGCGAGGCCTACAACGCCGCCCGTTACGACGACGCGGCCGCGCTCTTTCTGCGCGCGGTGCAGGCCGATCCGAAAAACGCGGGGCTCTACCGCGACCTCGCGCGGGCGCGGGCGTGGACCCGCGACTCGACCGGCGCGGTGGTGGCGTATCGGCTGTATTTGTCCCTGGCCACCAACGCAGAGGACCGGCCGAAGGTGGAAGCGGAGCTCGGGCTGGCGCTGCGCAAGGCCCAGGAGAACCCGCCCGAGGGCCCGCCCGCGGTGCCGGCGGCGACCCTGAACATGGCGCTCGAGCGCGCGGGGGCGGGCGACGTCGCGGGGGCCATCGCCCTGCTGAAACACGCGCTCAGCCTGGGCTACATCGGACCCGGCCTCGCGGACGCCCGGGGCACGCTGCTCGCGGCCCTGGAGCGGGACGTCGAGGCCTCACTCGCGGCCTTCGACGATCCGGCGCGCACCAGTGACCCGACACGCCTGATGGCCCTGGCGTCGACCGCGAAGGCCGCGCTGGATGAACCGGCGCTGGGCCTGGCGACCCCGGGGGCGCAGCGCGCCGCGGCGATGGGGCAGGGCCTGGCGGCTGTGCGTGAGGGCCGCGACGCCGCGGCGCTGAACCTCCTCGTAGACCACGCGGGGAGCGATCCGCGCCTGCGTTTCATCGTCGCCGTCGCGCTCTATCGTGTGGGTCGCGCCGACGAAGCCGCGCAGTCGCTGTCGGTGCTCGACCAGGCGGATCCGCGGGTCGCCGCGCTGCGAGCGCTGGCCGAGCGCGCCGCCGGACGCGATCCCCGACCCCACGCGGCGCGCGCCCTGGGGCTCTGAGCGACTAAAGCGGCGGCTCCATCGCCAGCGGCGCGTAGGGCCGACAGACGTGGCCGCGCAACGCCAGGCACGGCGGCAGCGACGTGGGCACGGGCACGCCGGGGACCACGGGCAGCACCACGCTGGACGGATGCGCGACGTCGTGCCCGATGGTGTGGGCGACGGTGTCGGCGTGCTCCAAGAGCAAGAAACGCCAGCTCGCCCGGCTGTCTCCCGGGGTGTCGATGGAGAGTCGCACACGAGAGCCGGCGCGGAAGGCGTGGGCGAACGGCATGAGCTCGACGCGCACCTCGGTCCACTCGCCCGGCACGACGGGCTCGAGATCCGCCAGGTAGTGGGACTTCACGGGGCGCAGCTCGGTGGCGTCCGCGCGCAGCTTGCGGTGGCTCGCGCGCAGCCACCCGCTCTGCACCAGGAGTTCCTGGCCATCCGGGCGGACCTCGCTCAGGTTCACCTCGAGGTCGGCGTCGGTCTCGGTCGTCTTCAACCACAGGTCGACGCTGCCGCTCCCGACCATGACCGTGTCTTCGGCGAGTGCGTCCCCAATCCACGCGACGGCGTGGCTGTCGTTCAGCGGGCGGTAGACGTAGGCGGGCTGCAAGGCGTCCACGCTCCCTTCGGGCAACGTGGTGCGATCCCCGGCCGCCGCCTCGTGCAGGAAGCTGTGGCCGGGATCGTCCTCGGCGGCGACGGGCAGGTCGGGGGCCAACGTGCCCTCGGGCTGGAGGTACCACCGCGTCGGCACGGTCTCGGGCACCGGCCAAGCCGAGAAGCCGTGGGAGAAGGCCGCCTGCGGGGCGCCCGCGTCGAGGCCCTGGGCGGTGCCGGACTCGAACATCACCCGCAGGGACGGCTCCGCCTCGTAGGCCGCGAGCGCCGCATCGTAGTCGTCGAAGTCCGCGAAGCGGTTCTCGGGCCAGGGGATGAACGCCCCGAAGACCTGGTTGAAGAAGACCGGCAAGAGCGCCGTGGTCTGCGGGTCGATCGCCGGGACACGCTTCGCCACGTAGAGCTCGAGGAAGAGGATCCACTCGTTCAGGCTCTGGGGCGCGAGCCCGTCGACGTGCACACCGTTCGTCACGAAGAAGCGCTTCACCGGGGCGCCCGTGAACTTGTCGAGCAGCGTGGCGAAGTGTGGCCCGGTTTGCTCGTCCTGCCACTGCCCGGTGAGGAAGACCGGCACCTGGATGCGGTCCACGAAGGCGCTGGGGTCCACGGGTTTGGCGATGTCGTCGCTGTAGAACGGGTTCGCGAGCGCCTTCGCGACGACGTCGAGGTTCTGGCTGTGCAGGCGCTGATGCTCCTCGCAGACCGTGTCGCCCGCGTCCACCAGCTCCTGAATCCAGCCATGACCGTAGGGCTGCGCCCGGGCCAGCACGTTCTCGATCCAGTCGAGCGCGAAGCCGGTGTTGTAGATGCCGCCGGGGAGCAGCGTCGACGACCCACTGTCGGCGAGGACGGACATGGGCGTGATGGCCGCCAGGGACGGCGGCTGCGTCTGCGCGACGAAGAGCTGCGAGATGCCGGGGTAGGACAGGCCCACGAGGCCGACCTTGCCGTGCTCGACCCAGGGCTGGTGCGCCACGATCTCCACGATGTCGTGGCCGTCCGTGAGCTGGAGCGGCTCGAAGTAGTCGTAGGCGCCGCCGGAGCAACCGGTGCCCCGCATGTTCACACCCACGGTGGCGTAGCCCAGGACCCCGGCGATGAGTGTATTTGGGTCACTCGGCGCATCGCACAGGATGGGGTAGTCCTCGCAGAAAGCGAGCGCCTGCTCGCTGAGCAACCGACCCGGCTGGGACGGGCTGTAGCCCGAGTACGTCACGACCGTCGGGTAGGGGCCGGCCTCCGGCGGTCCAGGCAAGGTGACGAAGACGGAGAGCTTCGTGCCGTCGCGGGTCGTCAGGTACCCGTAGCCCGGCGCCAGTCGTTGTTCATACAGGCTGGGTTCCGCGACGAAGTCGTCGGGGGCCCGCACCGTGACGTCCGCGACCGCCTCTTCCGGGGCCTCGCGCTGCCGCACCGTATAGCCCGCGCCCGGCGGCACGCCGCGAAAGACGAGGCTGCCCTGGGCGTCCGTCGGCGCCTCCGCCACGACCTCACCCTCAGCCGAGACGAGCTCGAGCGCGGTCTCGGGCGGGGCCAGCCAGACGTAGACCTGCTCGAGGGTGCCGCGCACGCGGAACGGCCCGGAGGGCGGCGGCTCGCCGTCTGCGGTGACTTCGGCATCGCGCGGCTCGGCGTCCGGCGCGTCGCCCGCATCGGGCGCGTCGGCTGCGTCGGGCGCGTCGTCCGCGTCGGGCGCGTCGGCTGCGTCGGGCGAGACACGCGCATCGTCGGCGGGGGCGACGCCGCCCCCGCCGTCGCCGTCACAGGCGCCGACCAGGAAGAGGAGAGAGGCCGCGAGCGCGGCGAGTGTGCTGTTTGGGTGCGAGATCTGCATGGGTGCATCTGGAGCCGGCCCGCGCGCCGGGTCAAGCGGTGGTGACCATCGGCCGCACGGTTGCGCGAGGTGCCAGAAGGCTGCTGAAAAGGCAGCCTGCGCCGGCCAGGACGGCCCGGCGGAATCATCGAGGCTTTGGAAAAGCCGAATTCACTTCGGCGGAGCGGGGCTGGAAAAGTCCATGGACGGACCTTTTCCAGCGTCCTATGAGAACGACGACCCAAGGTACGAGGTCGGGAGGATGCGTAAGTCGGTGCCGGTCGAGCTCCGGTCGCCCGTCTCGGGCGTCCCCGTCTCAGACAGCCTCAGGCCGCGGAGATACAAGGCGAAGAGCTCCACGGCCATCGTGACGTGGGTCCACTGCCACTGAAGGCCGATGGAGACCTCAGCCCCGACGTCGCGCGTCTGGTAGTACGCCGTGTCTTCGTCTTCTCACTCCGAGTCGTCGCAACTGGGGAAAAGCGACACGTCCCGGTAGCGAAGGCCGACGGACGCGTAGAATCGGTCCTCGGGGATCGCGCGCAGCTGCACGCCGAGCGAACCGGCGGTTTGCGTCGAGGTGAAGGGCACCTCGTCGACGTCGAAGCGCGGGTGCAGGCCGACCAGCAACCACGGCCTGACGTAACGCTCGACCAGGCCCGCGAACCCGTAAAAATTCACGCCACCCGCCACCAGCCAGCCCTTGCCCTGCCGGTTCTCCTCGTTCTCCGACATCTCGGGGGTCTCCGCGTGCGCTGGGAAAACACCCAACCCCAAGGTGAGGACAAAGAGGGCCAGCCCCGGCCAGGTGCAGCGGCGTCGACCCGGAACGACGCCCGTCTCGGCGCTTTCGAACCTGACTCGCATCGACACGTTCCTCTTCTCCTCGAGCTTCGAGCTTCGAGCTTCGAGTCCAACGCGCCTAGCCCGCCGAACGCGGACTCCACAGGAACAGGCTCTTGGGTGCGGCCGCCAGCTCGCGAAAACTCCCGCGGATGTCGAGTAAGCCGAGCATCTCGGTCCGCCGGCCAGGCTCGACGTGCACGGTGAAGCTGCCGAGGCTCTCCCACTCCAGATACAGACCGAGCCCGGCGCCCCCGGCCTTCTTTTCGATCTGGTCGTCCCCCCGATGCAGGCCGCGCGCGAGGTAGCGCCGCACGGTGTCGAGGGTGAGCGCGCCGAAGGGGTCCTGGATCGAGAGCGCGAGCGAACGGCCGTCGCTGCCGAAGCTGAACACGGCCTCCTCCCCGGGCGCGTAGGCCACCGGGGTGGTGCGGCTCGCGGCGGCGTGGCGCGGTTTGCCGTCGGGGCCGACGGGGGCGTCGTAGATGGCGTTCATCAACATCTCGTCGGCGATGTCCTGGACACGATGGAGCACTCGGCCGCCGATGCCGAGTCGCGAGAGGAACTGGGCGATCGCGTGCAGCGCCGTCGCTTTGTCCTCGCTGCGCACCACCGGGACGGAGTGCACCACCGCCCCCCAGGGCAGGACACACGCGGGACCGAAGGGCGGCGCGCCCTCGAGCTTCCGCAGGGTCGCCGCGAGCTCCTCCATGAACCACGGGCTCTCCATCGCCGCGAGGTGGGTGAACCACGGTTCAGCGAGCAGCGCCACGAGCACGGCGGGCGGCGGCGGCGACGGCGCCGCGAGCAGGAGCAGCGGCTCACCCGGGCGCAGAGCGACGAGCGCGCGGAGCGTCGGCAACGGCGCGTCGCCGAGCGCGCTCAGATCGACCAGGACATGGTTGAAGGCGTGGGTGCGGAGCCGCTCGAGGGCCGCCGCCGGGTCCGGTTCGACCGTGGGCTCGCCGCCCGTGCACACGACCACGCGTTGAGCGGCGCGGACGCGCAACGGCTCCCCGATCAGGAGCGCGGTGTACGTCACAGCGGATCCGACGGCGGGGCCGGCACGAGGATGAGGTCCGCGGCGGGGGGCAGCGGCGCTGCGCCGGGCGAGAGGCTCGCGCCGAGGAACACCTCGGGTGTGGGCAACGCGCCGGTCGAGGGCGCAAAGACGGGCTCGACCCGCGCGGCCCCGGGGGCGGCGCCGAGCGCGGACCGCAGCGCCGAGAGGGCCGAGCCGTTCGGGTTCCAGGGCCCGAAGCCCTCGAAGGGGCCCGCGCCCACGCTGAGCCCGGGCGCGGCCTTGGCGACGGCGGCCTGCACGTCCGCCGGCACGCCCGCGCGGGCCCGCACGAAGACGGGCAGCGGCGCCGGTCGGCTCGAGAGCACGACGGCGAGGCCCGAGGCCTGGGCGTCCCAGGTGACGGTGAGATCGGCCTTGCCGAGCTTGACGAGGCTCAAGGCGGCCTGCGCATCGCGCACGGTCTTCTGACGTACGAAGTGCTCGGCGCCGAGCTGGCCCTGCAGCACGAAGTTCGCGAGAAACCGGTCCTCACGACCGACACCTTCGGGCAAGACGACGGACTTGCCGGCGAAGGACGCGACGGTGCCGGGACTCTGGGCGACCAGCACGAGCGCGCGGGCGGGGTTGCCGCCGGATTGCGCCTGGGCGAGCGGCGTGAAGCCGCCCCGCTCCAGCGCCACGGCGGCGTCGACGACGGCGAAGTCGACCTCGTTGGCCTGGACCTGCGTGAAGAACTCCCCGGCCCCGGCGAAGGCCTTGCCCCGCACCGGTCGGCCGATGGCCTGCGACAGGTTCGCGGCGAGGGCCTCGGCGAAGCGCGCGCGGGCCATGGAGTCCCCGAAGGCGACCGACGGCACGTAGACCCCGACGACGACCGCTGGAGACTCCGCAGGGGCCGACGCGGGCGCCTGCGCGCGGCCCAGGCCCGGCAGCGCGAGGCCCAGGGCGAGGACCATCACCCCCCACACCTGTGCGACCTTCATGGTTCGATCCCCAACACACGGCGCCGCGCCTCGGCGAGTTCACGGGCGCGCGCGGCGTGCGGTCCGCCCGTCTGCGCGTAGCGTGTCCACGCCCGGTACGCCTCCTCGGGCTTGCCCTGCGCGTCCAGCGCGAGCGCGAGGTTGAACCACGCCTCGGGCACCTGATTCGTCAGCGCCCGGAAGCGCCCCTCGAGCTTGCCGCGGACCTTGGCCGTCTTGAGCTCCAGCGCGGAGAGGTTGTGGTCGACGAGGGCGTCGCGCCCGAGGCCGTTCGCGGCCTTGAGCCACTTGCCGGCCTCGGCGAGCCCACCGTTGACGAAGGCGCGCTCGGCCTGGCGCTCGTAGGCTCGGCGCAAGAGTCGAGCCTCGACGCTGCCCTTCTGCTTCGCCCCCCGGGTCTTTTCGAGCACGGCGACGGCCTTGTCCTCCCGCCGCCCGAGAAGGTGCGCCGTGGCCTGCAGCGTCTCGAGGTGGCCCGGCGGGACCTCCTTGACGTCCAACGCGGCGGGGTCGAGGCCGGCGATGCGTCCGAGCCGCGCCGCGGCGTCCCCCGCGTCCTGCTTGCGCAGCGCGACGATGAGCTCCAGATACTCCAGGCGTGCGCGCCCGCCGGCGTCGAGAGCCGACTCATTCTTGCGGGCGAAACGCAGCGACTCGACCGCGGCGTCCGTCGGCCCGCGCTGAGCGTTCGCCTTGAGTTCCACGGCCGCGCGGAGCAGATGCGCGCTGCCCAGGGCTCGGGCGACGCCGGGGGCGATCGACTCCCCCGCTTTGGTCTTCTCGAAGGGCGCGAGCGTCGCGAAAGCGCGCTCGACCTGGCCGTCGGCCAAAAGGGCCGCCGCGAGCGAGGCGGCGTGGGTCGGGCCCGGCGCGCGTGCCTGCGCCGCGGCCAGGGGCTCGATGGCGTCGCGGACACGACCGAGCGCCATGAGCGCGCGTCCCCGGGCCTCGAGCAACGCGGCCGCGTCCGGGGCAGCGGCGAGGGCGGTGTCGACCTCCGTCAGCGCGACCGCCGGGCGTCCGAGCGCCACGAGCGCGACCACCAGGTTCGCGCGGGCCGCGGTGTCCGTAGGCGCGAGGCCCAGGACCCTGCGCAAACGCTGCTCGGCGCCCACGGGGTCGGCCGCGAGCAGCAGGGCCTGCGCGCGCCGGGTCCAGATGTGGGCCGCGCTGGACCGGACGAAGGTGTCCTGGGCATCGAGCGCGATGGCCTTGTCCAACGTGGTCTCGGCCTCGTCCAGGCGGCCTGCGGCCGCGCGGCTGAGCGCCAGGTTCGCGTGCAGGCGTGCCTTGTCCGCTGCGCGTTCAACGGCGCGCTGATGCAGCGTCACGGCCTGCTCGAACTGACCGCGTCGGCGGGCCAGGGTACCCTGGGCCGAGAGGACCCAGGCGTCGTTCGGGGCAAGGCGCCCGGCCTCGGCGAGCGCTGTATCCGCGGCCTCCAGCGCGCCCTTGCGCAGGTTCACCTGACCGACCTTGTAGTGCACGATCGCCACGTCGGGCTTGCGCTGCTTCGCCGCCGTGAGGGCGGCGAGGGCCTCGTCGTCTCGCCCTTGCTCGAAGAGCGCGCTGCCGAGGAAGTAGTGCCCGTTGAAGGCCTCGGGCTGACGCTTCGCATAGTCCGAGAACCACCGCGCGGCCTCGGCCCACTTGCCCCACTGGAAGTACGCCTGGCCCAGGTTGAACGTAATGCTCTCGCGGCTCGGGTCCTTTTGGAGTGCCTTCTGGAGCACCTCGACGGCGCGGGCGTACTCACCGAGCTGCGCGTGGCAATTCCCCAGGTTCACGAGCACCTGGATGTTCCCGGGCGACTGTCGCTCGACCGCCTCGAACTCCCCGCGCGCGTCCCCGTAGCGTTCGAGCCGGAAGTAGGCGTTCCCCAGGGTGCCGCGCGCGTTCACGTCGTCGGGCCGGGCCTTGACGTACGTCGCGAGGTGCCCCGCGGCGCGCGCGAAGTCGTTCTGTTTGTAGGCGTGGTTCCCGAGCACGAGGCTCGCCTCGGGGAAGGCCTCGCTGGCGCGGACCACACGCTCGAGGCGACCGACGCCCTCATCCGCGCGGCCCGCGGCCACGAGCACGTTGCCCAACCAGAAGGACAGCTCGAGGCTGTCGGGGTGCGCGGCGAGACCCGCCTCGAGGCGCTGCACGGCGTCCGCCGACCGCCCGGCCGAGTAGAGCGCGCGGCCGTACTTCACGTAGGCGTCGACGAAGGCCGCGTCGCCCTCGAAGGCGCGCTGGAACGCGGCGGCGGCCTCGACGTAGCGCTCCGTGGCGTCGGCGGCCTTGCCCTCCGCGCGTGCAGCGTCGGCGGCGCGCAGCTGCGCCTCACCTTGCTCGTAGTGCCGGGACGCCGCCGCCTGCGGCTGGTAGCGTCCCTGGGCGCGGGCCTCGAACGTGAGGAGCCCGGTCGCCGCGCCGGCGAGCCCGAGCGAAAGAAGAATCGCGCGCGGCATCGTCACAGAGCGAAGCTACGCTCGCCCTGATTCCCTCGCAACTCCACGGGCGAGTTCCCAGACCGATGAACCCGAGGTCCCCGCCATGAGCACTTTGACGGTCCCCGATCCGCAGTATTGGCAGTCCCGTTGGGCGCGTGGGGAGACCGGGTGGCACCTGAACGAGGTCAACCCGCACCTCGTGCGCTTCTGGTCGGCGCTCGCCGTCGCGCCGGGCGGACGCGTCTTCGTGCCCTTGTGCGGCAAGAGCCTCGACCTCCCGTGGCTCGTGGCGCAGGGGCACCCGGTCCTCGGGCTCGACTGTAGTCTTCAGGCCGCAGAGCAGCTCTTCGACCAGCAGGGCCTCTCACCGAGCGTTCGGACCGAGGGGCCGTTCACGGTGTTGTCCGGGGGCGGGCTCGAGGTCGCCGTCGGGGACGTCTTCGACCTGCCCGCGCTCGATGTGTCCGATGTCGTCGCGTTCTACGACCGCGCGGCCCTCATCGCGCTCGCGCCCACGCAGCGCGCCGCCTACGCCGAGGTGATGTGTGCGGCGCTCCCGCCCAGCGTCCGCGGCCTCTTGATCACGCTCGAGTACCCCCAGGCAGAGCGTGTCGGTCCGCCGTTTTCCGTCGAAGCCGACGAGGTCTACGCCCTCTTCGGCGCACGTTTCGGGCTCAGCCTGCTCCACAGCGCCGACGTGCTCTCCGCGAACCCCGGCTTTGTGGCCGCCGGCGTGACCCGGCTCACGGACCGGGTGGTGGCCTTGGCACCGGCGGCGGCAGGGCCGGTGCGCCCCCCGCCTTGAACTTCGCCACGACGAGCGTGATGTCGTCCTCCGGGCGCGCGAAGTTCGAGAAGTAGCTCTCGGCGTCCTTCAGGATCCGTTCGAGGATCGCGTCCGGGCCACGCTCCACCGTCGCCTGGACGCTGCGCCGCAAGCGCTTCTCGCCGTAGGCTTCGCGCGCGGCGTTCTCGCCCTCCGTGAGGCCGTCCGTGTACCAGACGAGCACGTCACCGGCCTCGTAGCCGACGGTCCGCTCCACGAAGCGGCTCTCCATGACGTCCCCCAGGCGGTTGCCGCGCGTGACGAGGGGCACGACGTTCGGCTCGTCGGGTCGCGGCTGCGCGCGAAAGAGGAGTGGGAAGTTGTGACCGGCGTTGCTGAACGTGATGGTGCGCTTCGCCGGATCGAGGATGGTCGCGAAGAAGGTCATGACGAACTTGCGGTTCGCGGCCTCGTAGATGGTCTTGTTCAGCTCCTCGAGCAGGAACGTGACGGTGAGCTCGCCCTCGGTGACGTGCCGCAACGTGTCGCAGCACGACTTGGCCGCGGCGGTGATCATCGCGCTGCTCACACCGTGGCCGGTGACGTCGCCGATCAGGATGAGCACCTTGCCCCCCGGCAGCTTCGCATAGCTCCACCAGTCGCCCCCGCAGATGCTCGCGCTCCGGAAGAAGCCCTGGAACTGGATGAAGCCCACGTCGATCAGCGTCGAGGGGGGCAGCAGCGACTCCTGGATGACCCGCGCGACCTCGAGCTCCTTCTCGAGGGTGGCCTTCTCTTTGGTGTCCTTGAGCAGGACGCCGATGCGCTCCGCCATGTAGTTGAAGTTGCGGGCGAGCACCCCGAGCTCGTCGCTCGTGTCGATGCGCACGCGCTCTTTGAGCTCGCCGTGGGCGATGCGCTCGACGCTGTCCGTCAGGTCCCGAATCGGTCGGGTGATGCGCAGGCTCTGGAGCACCGTGAGGATCGCCGCCAGCACCGTGAGCAGCGCGCCGAGGACCAGCGCGTTCACGGCGCTGCGGTCCTTGCGTTCCTCGACCCGGGCGGCGATGGCGGCGTTGCGGTCGGCGAGGTGCGCGATGGACCAGCCGGCCTCGACGCGCCCGGCGATGCCCCCGCTCGCGGACTCGATGGGCGCCTCGGCCACCAAGAGGCGCGGCACACCCTCGCGTCCGAGGAGCTCGACCTTCACCGCCCCCTTCGCCTGCTGGGGGGCCGGCAGCACGGTCGTGCCGGCCCTCGACCCTTCGACCTCGCCCGAGGTCACGACGGCGCGGCCGTCGACGTCCACGACCCGCACAAAGACGAGGCGCGCGTCTTGGCGTCGCATCTGGCCGACGAGCGCCTCCAGGTCACCGTAGGCCGAGCTCGACAGGAAGATGGCCGCCGTCGAGCGCAGCGCGAGCATCACGTTCTGCGCGTCGGCCGTGACGTTCTCCAGGACCATGTCCTGCTGAGCGTCCCGCGACTCGTCGTGCACACGGCGCAGGTCGCGCAGGTTCATGAGCCCGTACAGACCGACCGTGAAGACCACCAGCGCCAGGGTGGTGGCCATCAGCTTCACGCGGATCGGCAGGTGGGCGATGAACTTCAGCACTAGCCGACGAGCCCTTTCTTGAAGGCCATCAGCGCTTGTTGCGCCTGATTCAACGTCTGATGCGTCTCCATCAGCTCACGCGTCTTGCGCTGCAGCTCGCCCCGCAAACGCTCCTTCTCCTGGGTCTCTTCGGTGAGCATCTCCTGGTACTTGCGCTGCACCCCGGCCTGGTCCGAGACGTCCCGAAGAACAATCAGCGCGCCCTCCGCGGGCGCGTCGTCGGAGACACTCAACGGGACCGCGCTCACGATGAAACGACGTGGGGTCGCCTCGCCCTCGATCCGGGCCTCGATCTCGTCCAGACGCAGCGCGCGGCCATCGGCGAGACAGCGTCGGGCGAGGCACTGGCCGCCGTCGCAGGTCGACAGCTTCAAGTGTTCGCAGCACGCGCTCTCCCGGAGCTTCCGCGCCACGGCGCGCGAGAAGAGCGTGTGAAACGGGCGATTCATCTCCACGACGCGGCCCCGGGGATCGACCACGACCCACGCGTCGGGCACGGCATCGCCGATGCGCTCGAGCAGGGTGAGGAGAGGCTGCATCGTCATGCGCCGAACACGTAGAAGACGACGTAGCCGACGATGGCGAGCGCGACCAGCGCCGCCGCGCCGATCAGGGCCTTGAACCCGACGCTGGACCGGGCCGCGGGCGCCGTCGCCGGCGTGCCTTCCCCCGAGAGGCTCGAGCGTCCGCCCGAGGTCCCCCCGAGGTTCAAGCTCAGGCCCGAGCCCGCACCCGTGAGCGGAGAATACTGGCTCGTGCTGGGCGCGCCGCCCTCACCGCTGCCCTTCTCGACGGCGTCGAGTCGCTTGATGCGGTCCTTCAACGAAGGAGAGAAGCCGTCGATCAGCTTCTGCAGGCCCTGGTCGACGGAGACGGCGCCGGCGCGCGGCAAAAACGAGAAGTACGCGTCCTCGAGGTCGTCGAAGGCCATCTCGCAGGGCACCGTGTTGCAGCCCTCGCCGAGCACCTTCGGGGCCTTCGGGCCGGCGCCGCGCCCCAGCTCCTCGGCCTGCACCAGGCGAAGCTGCTCGCGGTCGCAACGCCCGCAGTAGTAGGGCGCGAAGAAGCTCTTCACGTGGCCGCGCCCCGCGAAGTTGTGCACCAGGTTCACCTGGTTGACGATCACGGGGCTGCAGCGCACCAGCACGACCTGCTTGCCGCGTCCCTCGAGGTCGTTGAGCCAGTTCACCCAGTCGCGGACACCGCAGCTGTTGATGCGCTCGACCCCGGCGAGGTCGACCACGACCGTGTGCCCGTCGATCTTCTTCAGACTCGACGCGAGCGTGTTGTCCTCGTCGATCGTGCCCGAGACCTTCAGGAACGTGACGTCTTCGACGGTTTGACTGCCCAGGAAGAACTTGCTCATCGTCCCGCCGGCCGGTTGGCTCGACGGCATTGTTCCCCGTTCACGCCGCACGGGCAACGTTTGCACCCCGTCGAGGTCACAACCCCAGGCCCGCGACGCGTCGGAGGGTGGCGCACGGCTCGGAGATGCCCCAGCGCACGAGGTCCTGGAGGCGAGGGCTCGCGCGCACGGCCCACGTCAGGTCGTCGCCGCGAACGGTGGGCGCCCCGGGGGTCCGCGCCGAACACTCCACCGCGACGCGCAGGCTGCCGGCCGCGAGCAGCCCGAAGCGGTCCGCGCTGCGCACGATGCCCGTGAGCGCCGACTCCCCGGTGTACAGCGCGGGGAGCGTGCCCTGTCGACGTCGCTCGATCTCCGGGCGAAGGGTCTCGGCGACCCGAGGGGGCAAGGCGTCGAGCAGTGAGGCGGCGCGGTCCTGGGTGTCGGCGCTCGGCGTGAAGAGCCCCTCGATGGCACGCATCAGCTCCAGGGCGCGCTCCGTCTCGAGCTCGTGCGCTCGGGTCGTGCCCGACCGCACGTGGAAGACCGCCCGCGCGAGCCAGAATCGACGGTGGGCGGGGCCGATCTCGGGTGCGAAGAACGCCTGCCCGAGCACGACGGCGGGTCGCTCTCCGGGCCGCAACGCGATGGGCTCCACGAGGTCGTCCGCCTGCTCCAGCTCGAGCCCGCGCTGCCCCGCCAGGCCCTGCACCCAGCGCCACTCCGGCACGGGGCGCTCGAGTCGACGCGTCGGCGGCAGCGGTCGGTCGCCGAAGAGGCGCGCCAGCGCGGGATCGAGGGCCCCCATGACCGACACGATGGGGCTCTCGAAGGCCGGATGGTGCAGGGTCTGCGCGACGAGCGCGTCCGCCGGGGCGCGCGCCGTGCGGTCGTAGGGCCGGTCGGCGCGGCGTCTCAGCTCGGCGCGCAACGTGGCCCGGTCCGGGTCGAGGGCCTGGTAGAGGTCGAGGGCGTCGAGTGTGGCGAGGAGCCGGTCCTCGCGACGGGAGCGACCCGCGAGGTCCGAGAGACGGCGCAGGGCCTCGACATCGCACACATCGCGCTCCAGAAGGCGCGCGAGCTGGTCGAGCGCCTCCTCGAGCTGCCCGTCCTCTTCGGCGAACGCCAGCAGCGCGAGCCGCGCGTCGCGGGTGTTCGGCCCTTCGCGCTCGGTGAGGCGAACGAGCACCGAGCGCGCCCCCGCACGATCGCCGAGCGCGCGGCGTCGGCGCGCGACGAAGATGCACAGCAGGCCGTAGGACGGATCGGGGCTGGGCGGCAGCACCAGGGCATCCGAGTGCGCCTCGAGCCACGCGTCGACGGCCTCGACCCGCCCCAGCGAGACCCACGCGCGGAGCAGCGCCAGCACCGCCGGAGGGCACGTGGGGTCCAGACGCAACGCCGCCTCGTACTCCGCGACCGCGGCCTCGTGGGCGTCGAAGAGGTCGGCCAAAAGCCGCCCGAGGGCGTGGTGCCAGCGCGCGCGCTGAACGGGCGGCGCGCCCACACGCTCCGCCCGCGCCAGCAACGCGTGCAGCGCGTCCCGCGCCTCGTGGCCGCGCCCGAGCAGGCGCTGGCTCAGCGCGATCTGGAACTGCGCGTCGAAGTGGTCGGCGCGGTGCTCCAGCACACGACGCAGAGGCTCCAACGCACGGTCCGGACGCTCGAGGTGGTCGGTCCAGAGGGCCGCCTCCCACAGCGAGGCCTCTACGACGGCCTGGACGCCCGGCTCATCGAGGGCCCGCGCTGCGCCGGTCGTCAGGGCCTCCGCGAATCGCCGGAGCTCGGTGACGGCCTCCGTGATTCGGCGTCCGCCCACGAGGTGGCCGACCCAGGGCCGGAGCGCGGCCATGGACCTGGGCTGCAAGTGCACCGCCCGGCGGAGCTCCTGGTCGGCCCGCTCCAAATCGAACGTTCGGGCGAACGCGCGACCCCGCCGCGCCGCACAGGCGGCCCGACGCTCGTCGTCTCGCGCGGCCTCGGCGGCTCGCTCCGCTTTGTCGATGCGCGCGAGCACGTCGTCGAAGACCGGACCGGGCACACCCGGGGCCGACTCGACCAGCAGCTCGAGGGCGCCGGTGTGCTCGGGCACAAAGTCGAGCGCGAGCCGCATGCACTCCGCCGCTTCGATGAACCGGCCGAGGTGGAAGGCCACACGCCCGCGCTCGAACAGCACCTGGGCGCGCTGACCCTTCGGCCATCGCTCCAGGTTCTGCGCCGTGAGGACCTGGTACCACGGCGCCGCCTCCTCCCAGGCCTCCCGAGCGACGGCATCGTCGGCCAGGGCCTGTAGGGCCGGAAGGCACGCCGGGTGGACGGTGACCGCGCGGCGGTACTCCACGAGGGCCTGGTCGCGGTCGCCGAGGTGCTTGAGGTGGACCTCGGCCATCCGCGCGCAGATCGCCGCACGCTCGCGCGGTTCGTCCCAGAGCTCGGCCTCGCGCGCCAGATACTGCAAAACGAGGACCCAGTGCCCGCTGGCGACCGCGAGTTCACGCAGGCCGTGCAGCGCCGGAAAACAGCGCGGATCGAGCTCCAGGGCGCGCTTGTAGCTGCGCGCGGCGGCGTCGAGTTTGCCGAGCTGAGTCTCCTGAACGGAGCCCATTCGGAACAGGATCCACGCCTGCTGACGGGCCTCGGGGGTGAACGCCAGCTCGGCTTCGCTCGCATCGAGGAGCTCTTCCCAGCGTTTCTGCGCCTCGAAGAGCCGACACAGCCCCTTGATGGCGGCCAGGTCGTGCGGCACGAGCGCCACCAGCTCCCGGAGCACGTCCGTGGCGCCGGCGAGGTCGCGCAGGCCGGTCTCCAGGATGCCCGCGAGGCGCCGAAGCAGGGGCTCGCGGCCGGCCTCGGAGGTGCGCAGTCGCCCCCGCAGGAGCTCCACCAGCGTCGCCCACCGCTCACCGACTGGCAACAGTCGCTCGAGCGCGGCCTCGATCTCGGGGGTGCGGGGCGCCGACTCGAGGCGATCGAGGGCCTCGTCCACGCGGCCCGCGGCCTCCAGCAGTGTGGCGAGCTCGAGGGTGCGGGCCGCCCGCTCCCTCGGGTTCGGACGCGCCCCATCCAGGAAGAGCGCGCACAGCTCGATCTGTCTGGGCGGGGAAGGATGACGCGCGAAAAGCCCCTCCAGCACCCGAAAGAGCCCGAGGTCACCGGGCTGCAGTCGGTAGGCCTCGAGAAAAGCGACGGCGGCCTCCTCCGGGCGGTCGAGACGCTTGTAGTACAGGTGGCCCAGTCGAACGGCGAGGTCGCGGCGTTCGTCGTCCCACTCGGCGGGCGCGGCGGCCGCGGCGCCTCCCAGCCCCGCGCTCGTGTGGGCCGAGATGCGCGCCTGGACACGATCGAGCTGCGCCCGCACGACCCGCGCCACCAACGCCCAGTTGCGCGTGGCGACCGCGAGCTGCTCCACACGGTCGAGCACGTCGTCGTCGCGACTGCCGCTCTCGAAGGCCGCCACGTAGAGCCCGCGCACGGTCTCGACGTCGACGCCCTGCTCCTCCAGCAGGCGCGCGAGGCGAATGCGCTGGGTCGCCGTGGGGGCCGACTCGTTCGTCGACGCGTCGATGCGCGCGAGCGCCTCCGAGACTCGGCCGAGCGCCGCGAGGCAGACCGCGAGGTCGGGGTCCGCTTCGCCGGGGGCGGAGGCCTCGGCGGCGCGCACGAGCCACGGGAGCGCCTTCTCGGCGGCACCCGCGCGCACCAGGTAGACACGACCGACCTCGAGGGCCACGGGGCCCGCAGCCTGCTCGGGCGCGGTCGCCGGCCACGCGAGCAACTCCGCCTGCGCGTCGAAGAGTCCCGCGGTGCGGAGGGCCTCGACGACCTCGGCGCGCGCCTCCGGCGCCGGGGCGACGGCCAGCGCGGCTCGGAGTGCCTCGGCCGAGCCGATCGGGTCCGCGAGCACGACGCGCCGGAGGCGAGAAAGTTCGAGCAGGAGCGCGTGGCGGCGGGTCGGTTCGACGCTGCGCTCCGCCTGCCAGACCAGAACCTCCGCCAGCGACGCAGCAGCGGTGGTGTCGCCCGCGCTCGCGAGCCGGCGCATCACCTCGACCAGCGAGCCCTCCGCCTCCGCGTCGCCGGACCGCCACGCCAGGACGGCCTTCCAGGCGCGCGCCGCGTCCGCGAGGGCGCCCTCGGCCGTGTAGGCCCGTGCGAGCTCGGCCACGCGGGCGGCACGCACCGAGGCCTCCTCACCGGTCCGCTCGGCGTCCACGACGGCCTCCACCAGAGCGACCAGCATCGGCGAGCCATGGTCCGGCCACGACTCCGTCGGCGCGTCGGGCTCTCCGCGCGCGCGGCGCAGCTTGCGCGCGATGACCGCGCGGGCCGGCTCGTCCTCGCGCGCCCGCTCGGTCTCCTCACCCAGGGGGAGGGGCGGCGGCGCCGGCACCGGAGTCACCCGACCCGAGACCGAAGGCAGCGGCGGCAGGCTGCCGGGCGGCAGGGTCTTGGGGGGCGGGGTCAGGGCGCGGGCGCTGCCGAGGGTGGAGGGCGCGTTCGAGGCTCGAAGCATCGCGGGGGACGGGGTCGGCAATGGAGGCAGCGGGCGACCACCGGCCTGGTCTCCGACGAACCGCGCGAAAGGATCGGCCTCGTCGCGGCTGAACGGCGCGGCGACGATCTCCGGCCGGGTCGGTGGCCCTTCGAAGTCCTGGAGGGACCCGCTCGTGTCGAGCTCGTCGTCGAGGTCGAGCTCGACGTCGACCACACCCTCGGCAAACTCCGCGAGCTCGGCGTCGAGCGTGGCGCGCCTGCGCGCGATCTCACCCCGCAGCGCCCCCAGGGAGTCGCGCATGGCCGGCAGCGCACCCGCGAGCCGCGCCTCGGTCTCGGCGAACGCGACCTGGGCCGAGGCATCCTCGACCCCGCGCTGAAGGCGCAGCGCCAGCTCCGCGAGCCGCACGTGCGCCTGGGCCCGCACCTCGGGCCGCGTCTCGGTGACGAGGCATGTCTGCCAGAGCCGATGGAGCGCGTCGTCGCGACCGAGACGCCCGTAGCCCCGGGCGAGGGCCTCGATGGTCTCGGAGTCCGTAGGATCGTCGGCGTAGGCCGCCTCCCAAAGCGCGACGCCCCGCTCGGGCTCCACGCCGAGCCCGTGGGAGACCCGCGCCAACTCACGGGCGAGGGGCGCGCGGTCTTGCGGGAGGTCCAGCAGCGGGAGCTCGCGCGCGAGCGTCTCGGCGAGGGGACGCATGCTGCCGCGCGCGCGACAGATGCCCTCGACCAGCCGGAGCGCCGACAGGTTCTCCGCGGCCCCGTCCAGGACCCAGAACAAGTACGTGAGCGCCTTCTCGTGCTCGTGGGTGTGGCGGAGCAGCGTCCGCCCGATCTTCAGGAAGAGGTCGAGGCGTCGGTCGGCGTGGTCGGTCGCGTCCGCTTCGTTCTGCCATGCGCGCACCCGCTCGCCCGCGGACCCTACGGCGCGAAGCCTTTGCAGCGCCCGCAAGGCCGTCAGGTCGCGGTCGGCCCGGGCCCGATGTTCGCCGCCTCGGGTCGTCAACGCCTCGACCGCCGCGGCCGCGTCGAAGCGCGCGTGCTCGGCGATGGCCGATCGGACCAGCCGGTCCACGGTCTGGTCCGTGGGTGCGCCGCCTCGCTCCCCGCGCGCGCGCCAGAGCTCGGTGAGCGCGCTCCATCGACGATCACGCCACGCGGCGCGGGCGAGATAGGTCCACAGGTACTCGTCGTCGGGCGCGCGGGTCAGCGCATCGCGGGCCAGGCGTTCGGCGTACGCGGTCTCGCCGCGGCGGTGGGCGAACGCGACGGCGCGGCGCGCGAAGACACGACCGAGCCCGAGCTCGTCGAGGGCCTCGGCCTCCTCAGCATATCGGCGCACGAGGAGGTCGGCGCTCGAGACCCCCGGCTGCGTCGCGCGGGCGCCGCCGGAGAGGCTCTGCAGAACGCGCCGCACAGAGACCGCCGCGTGGAACGTGCCCCCGCGACTCCGCTCGTAGAAGACGTCGGCCCGGAGCGGATCGCCGAGTCGATGCTCCGACAGCTCGCCGCACAGGTGATGCAGCGCGGCGGCCATGGAGCCGGGCAGAAGGCGGGCGAGGCGCTCGAGGGCGGCGACCAGGCCTTCGGCGTCCGCGGCCTCGGCGTGGGCCTCGCACAGGAGCCAGGCCGACATGGTGTCCTCGTCGGCGCAGGCGTCGAGAACGGCGTACGCGGTGTCCCCGTCGTCCAGCTCGTCCCGCAGGAGCATCGCCAGCGCCCCACCGAGGGCCGCACGCTCGGCGCCGGGGGGTGACTCCTCGAAACGCGCGCGGAGCCGATCTCGCCGCACCTCGGCCTCGACAAAGAGGGGTTCGAGGGCGCGCACCAGCCGCGGCGCGGGCTCCATGGCCTCCAGGGCCCGAAGGCAGACCACCGCCTTCTGCGGATCGCGCCACCGGAAGAGCCACGCGAGCAGGAAGGACTCGAAGAACTCGGCGCGCTCGCGCGCCTCACCGCCGAGGAGCGGGAGCGCGACCACGCGGTCGAAGAGTGTGCTCGCCGCCGCCGGGTCGTCCCGCGAGAGCGCCAGGTCCCGCAGCGCGAGCTCCGCCGGCACAAAACCGGGCGACTCGTCGAGCGCACGCTCGTAGCTCCCCTGCGCCGTCGTGGCGTCGTCGAGCTCGAGGCGCTCCACCTCGCCGCGTTGGTGGTGCAAGCGCGCCACGGCCAGGGGCTCGCTGAGCGCGGCCGCCCGCCGGGCAAGCTGAACGGACAGGCGTCGCCACGCCGCCTCGTCGGGCAGAAGCGGGGCCGGATTGGGAGCGGGACGGGTATCGTTCACGGGCGCCGGGAATCAGCGCACGGGCGCGGCGCGGCGTCAAACCCCCCGGCGCGACGACACCGACCGACCCGGGCTCACCGCAGCCACCAGACCAGCCCCCCCACGGCGGCCCCCAGCGCCAGGGCGGCGAGGGCGAGCAGCACGATGCCGCGCCACGGGGTCGCGACCCGTCCGGCGGGGGCCTGCGTCGCCGGAGCGCGCGGAGTCCCCAGAGTCTCCGGAGGCGCGGGGGTCTTGCGGGCCGGCGTGTCGTCGACCTGCCGCGGGCTCGGCTCGAGGTCCGAGACCAGGCCCAGCGCCTCGCGGCGAGCGCGCTCCACCTCGGCGTTCACCGTCGCGTACTCCGCACCGAAAAGCGCGTGGACGAAGCCCGAGACCTCCGCGGCCCCCACGGTGAGGCCGCGCGCCGTGAGCCAGCCGCCGAGCATACGGTGCAGCTCACGGCTCGAGGGCCGGGCCCCGACCTCGCGGGACAGGGCGCGTGTGATGATCGCGTCCAGCTCGGGATCGACCTGGGGGTTGTGCGCCGAGGGTGGCTCGAACTCGGCGCGCCGCACGCGCTCCATGGTCGCGAAGTCGCCCTCGTCGTGGAAGACCTGCACGCCCGTCGCGAGCTCGTAGAGCATCGTGCCCACGGCGAAGACGTCGCTCCGCGCGTCCACGGGCAGGCCGCGCACCTGCTCGGGGCTCATGTAACTCAGCTTGCCCTTGATGGTGCCGATCTGGGTCCGCACGTCGAAGGTCGTCTGCGCGATGCCGAAGTCGATGAGCTTCACCTCGCCGCTCCAGCTCACCATGACGTTGCCGGGGCTCACGTCGCGATTGACGATCTCGAGCGGCTGGCCGTGCTCGTCGTGCACCCCGTGGGCGTGGGCGAGCCCCGCGCACACGTCCCGGGCGAGCCCGACCGCCAGCGGAAGCGGCATCACCTCGTTCGTGCGCCGCAGTCGCCGCAGGATGGTCGACACGTCCTGCCCGAAGATCAGCTCCATGGCGATGTAGGGGTTGCCGTCCTGAACGCCCGCCTCCCAGGTGCGGACGATGTGCGGGTGCTCGAGGCGCCGGCCGACCTTGCCCTCGGTCGCGAACATCTCGCGGTACGCCCGCTCGTTGACGAACTCCGGCAGCAGCGTCTTGACCGCGTAGAGCCGGTCGACGCCCGCCGCGGCCTCGTCGGGATCCAGCGCGAGGTGCACCCGCGCCATGCCGCCCTTTTTGAGCGACTTGAACAGCCGGAACCGGCCGAACTGAACGAAGGGCGGCGAGGCGCTCACGGCCCCGACCCTACACCGACCCGCCCCCCTGGATCGACCCGACGCCCGACCCGACGCCCGACCCGACGCCCGACCCGACGCCCGACCCGAAGGGCGGGTTTGCGGAGACCCAGGATCGTGCTAGCGTGCCTCGCATGCGCATCGCTGCCCGCACCGCGCTCGCGCATCTCGTCGGGTTCGCCCTGGTCGCGTCCCCGGCCCGAGCGCAGATGCAAGAGATCGCCCCGCTGCCCGAGTCGCTCCCGCCGCCCGGTGAGCCCGCCCCCAGCGGTCCCGCCCCCGCCGAGCGGCCCGCCAACGCGGCCGCCACGCCCGCGCCGGTCATCCTCGAGGAGTTCGAGGTCGACGAGCGCAACGTCGTGCTGGCCGCGGCCCGTACGCGCACGACGATCCAGGAGGCGCCCGGCATCATCACGGTCATCACCGCCGAGGAGATCGCCGAACGCGGCCACCGGACCGTGTCCGAGGCCCTGCAGATGGTGCCCGGCTTCGAGGGGCATCGCGTCGACTCCAACGGCTGGTTCGACGAGGCCGTGGTCCGCGGGCAGCCGCGTACGCTGCTCGTGCTCATCAACGGCGTCAACGTCACGGAGCCCCTGCGCAACGGGCTCTCGCTCGACTACCGGATCCCCGTTCAGACCATCAAACGCATCGAGGTCACCAACGGCCCCGGCGGCGTGCTCTGGGGCAGCAACGCGTTGCTCGGCATCGTGAACATCATCCTCAAGGACGCCTCGGACCTGGACGGCGTCGAGGTCCTCGTGGGCGGCGGCCACGGGAACAGCGCCCGCGCCGCGGCGAAGGGGCACGTGGCCTACGGCGCCGAGTTCCTCGAGGGCGACATCAAGCTCTACACGGCGCTCTCGTACTACTCGGACAAGGGCGCGCTGCTGAAGACCGACTCGAAGAAGGTGCTCGGAGCGCTCCCTGCGCCGGAGCCCGACAGCAAGTCGTTGTTCACGCTCGAGGACGGCGTCACGGACTTCAACAGCCGCGACTGGTGGCTGGCCTCCGTGGGCAATGTGCGCTTCTTCGACCAGCTCACGGTGGACTGGCTCCTGGAGTTCGAGCAGGACTACCGGCAGCTCGCCACGGGCGGCGCGCTGCTCGAGGGTGTGCAAAACGGGCAGGTCGTGCAGGAGGAGACCCTCGGCAACGACGCCCTCCAGACCGCGGGCATCGGCTGGCGTCGGCGCTTCCTCGACGACCGCTTCGGCGTGGCCACGCGTGTGTACGGCGCCCGGTTCACGCTGGACGAGGACCCGTTCTGGGCTTTCCCGCCGGCGACGGTGCCCGGGCTCGAGAACGGCATCGTCATCACGCTCGGCGCGGACGCGCTGTACCGCGTGGGCGCGAACATCGACGCCGACATCGAGCTGCCCGCGGAGAACCACCTCATCTTCGGCGTCGAGGGCTTTCGGGAGTCGCTCTCCGGCGCCAAGCGGGGCGATCGACTGCGCAGCCCGCGCATCTTCCCGGAGCTCGCCGAGCCCGACAGCAGCGATCCCTTCGCGGCGCAGGGCATCTACCCGCGCCCCGTGAGCGGCGCGGGGCGCTGCCCGCCTGCGGGCCCGCAGCAGGTTCTGATCCGGGGCGAGGTCGTGACCGCCGACTTCGCCGACGACTGTCGCTTCGTGGACGCGCTCGTCTTCGACTCGACGCGCACGGTCGGCGCGCTCTACGTCTCGGATGAGTGGCGACCGTCGAGCGTGGTGGCCCTGCAGCCGGGCTTTCGCCTCCAGTTCTCCGACTCCTACGACCCCGTGGGGCTCGTGAGCGGCGCGCTCGTCTGGAACGTCGTCGACAAGGTCTTCCTCAAGCTCAACTACGCCGAGGGCTTCCGCCCGCCCGAGCTCCAAGCCACCCGGGTGAACGACCTCGCCGTGAGCAACGTGGGCTTCGAGAGCAACCCCGACCTCGGGGTCGAGCGCTCCCGGGCCACCGAGGCCGAGGTCAACGCCGTGGTGCTCGAGGGCGTGGGTCCGGTCCAGCGCCTCTATCTCCGCGCAGACTACGCGTACACGGTCCTGAGCGACCTGGTCCGCAACGTCAGCGGTCGCTTCAGCAACTCCGGGCAGCGCGGGATCCACGCGGTCGAGACGCTCGCGCGCTTGGACCTCACGGGCGAGCACGAGGTCTGGCTCGGGGGCGCGTTCAACCGCGCCGAGGACTCGGTGCTCGGCCCGCTGCGCAACTTCCCGAACGTGACGTTCACCGGCGGCTTCAAGCTGCAGCTCGTGCCGCGGCATCTCGAGCTGACGACCGGCTTCACCTGGATTGGCCCCCAGGAGGACCTCAACCGCGACCCGGCCTCGGGCACGGACGCGGGCAACGGCCTGCGCATCGTCGACGCCGCGGACCTCATCGTGGACCGCATCGACGCCGCGCTGCTCCTGCGGGCGGGCCTGCGGGTGACCCACGTGTGGCACGACCGCCTCGAGTTCTCTGTCTTCGGCTACGACCTGCTCGACACCGAGCGCCCGGACCCCGACTTCTACTTCGAAGACCGGGTCCAGAGCCGCCCCATGCCGAAGGGCGGTTACAGCGTCTTCGGTCAGGCCCTGGCGAGGTTCTGACGATGCGCCGACCCTCCTACGCCTTGCTGGTCCTCGGGTGTGTGCTGGCCGCCCCGGCGGCGTGCGTCGACGTCTTCCGCGGCGCCATCGTGCAGACGAACTTCACGGTGCTGCCGTCGAACGTCGAGGGCGAGCACTACACGCTCTGGGCATCCGTGAATGAGGGCGCCGTCTCCCTGGCCCAATTCAAGGTGCTGGACGCCGTCGACCATCGGCTCGAGGGGAGCCTCGCCGACACCTGCGCCGGCAACCCCCTGACGACCCCCGACGTCCAGCTCGTGCAGCGCTGGGACGCCGACTACGACCGCGCGCGCACCTGCGACTTCGCCGAGCGCATCGGCACCGTCGACAAGGTGGACGTGCCCTCGGCGACGCTCGCGGGCGGCGTGCGGTGGGATGTGGACGTCGATCTGAGCGACGCGACGAACCTCTTCCTCACCCGCGAACCCGACGACGACGTCGACCCGACCCCCTCGGGCGTCGTGGCACGCGCCGACCTCGGTCGCGAGCGGGACCCGTACGAAGCGAAGCGCCTCGCGTGCCTCGAGACCTACTGCGACGCCACCCCGGAGGCCCAAAGGCCGACGCCCGACCCCTGCGACGGGCTCGGGCTGCGCGCGCCGGACCGACGCGGGGTGCGGGTGGGCACGTGGATCGCGGAGCCCGTCACGGCGGTCTGCGCCGAGCGCCCGTTGGGTGAGGTCGCCGTCGTGCCGGCCGAAGATGAAACGCTGTTCTGAAACGCGCGAGAGTACGCCGATGAAGCCGACTGCAATCACCGTGCTGTTCATGGGCCTGGGCCTCTGGGCCTGCGACTCATTGGAGTGCGGCCCGGGGACGCACCGCGAGCGCGACCAGTGTGTCGCGAACGTGCGGGTGGCCTGCGGTGAGGGCACGCTCTTCCGCGACGGCCGCTGCGTCTCCACGGCCACCCCGCCCGACGCCGGCGCCGACGCGGGCCCCGGGCTCGTCTGCGGCCCCGGCACCGTGGAGGTCGACGGCGTGTGCATCGCGCTCGACGTCGGCGTCGTCGAGCCCCCCGAGACCGGGATGCCCGACCTCGGGCCGAACGTCGACGGCGGCGTGCCCGGCGAGGACGCGGCGCCGCCCGTGCCCGACGCCGAGCCGCCCCCGCCTGCCTGCCCCGAGGCGCTGACTCCGGGCGTCCCGCCCGCGGACTGCGGCGCGCTGCCCCCGGGCGAGGCGTACTGCGTCGTGGGTCTCGCCCTGGACTTCACCACCGGCTGTGCGCTCCCGTCGGGCCTGCCGATGCTGCTCATCGACCCGGCCCTCGCGGCCGCGGGGCAGCCGCTCGCGGCCTACACCCGAGGCGAGACGAGCGTCGGGCCGGGCGGTGGGTTCTCGGTGGTGGGCACCGGCGCGGCCCAGCAGCTCGCGCTCGTGATCGACGACGAAGCCCAGCTCCGGGCCCCCGCGCCGGGCATGGGCACCTGGACACGCTCGGCGGCGGGCATCACCTCGACCGCGGCCGAAGCGGGGCGGGTCTACACCACCCTCGCGTTCGCGACCTCCCAGGCGCAGCAGGCGGTGTGGAACGGCATCCTCGGACAGCCGGCGGCCTTCCTCGAGGGCAACGGCTTCCTGGTCGGGCGTGTCTTCGACCGCGACGACGAAGGCCGGCTCGTTCCGCGCGCGGGCGCGCAGGTCTCCACGGTGGGCGCCTCGACGGCCCACACCTGCCCCGACGGCGGCCAGTGCCTGCGCTTCTTCGACGACGCCCTGACGCTCGACGCCTTCCAGGCCGTGGGCGCGCGTCGCACCGGCGCCTCGGGCGCGTTCCTGCTGATTCGCGGCGGGAACGGGGCCTATCGGAGTGTGTTCAGCGTCGACGACCCGATGGGGGTCTACGCGACGCTGCCCGGCGGAGCGAACATCGGCTCGGGTTTTCACCTGCCGTTCGTGCCGAGGCCCTGACGGGACGCCGCGCCCCGCCTTGACCCACCCCGGGCCGCGTGCTAGTTCGTCTCCGGCTCGACCTGTCGCGGAGTTTGCAGAGCATGAGCGCCACCGTCGTACTCGCGGAAGACAGCAAGACCGTCCGAAAGATGGTCGAGATCGCGCTGTATCGACAGCCGTTTACCCTCGAGGTCGCCACCGAGGGCGAGGCCGCGATTGGGTTGGTGCGCGACACAGGGGCCTCGGTCCTGCTGGTCGACACCCACCTCGCGGGCGTCGACGGCTATGAGGTCGCGCGCCGGGTGAAGGCGAGCCAGCCCGCGGTGAAGGTCTTCCTGCTGGCCGGGCATCACCAGGTCCTCGATGCCGACCTCGCTGCGCGCTCCGGGGCGGACGGCCACCTGACGAAGCCGTTCCAGACCCAGGACTTGCTGGATGTGGTCTACCTGGCCACGACCGGCCGGCCGGCCCCCGGCGCCGAGCTCTTCCGAGAGCAGGGCGCTCCGATCCCGCTCGCCCGCAAGCCCGAGGCCCCGAAACCCGCCGCCCCGGCCGCCATCCCGCTGCAGAAGGCGCCGGCCGTCGCGCTGCCGCCGCGTCCTCCGGCCGCCCCCGCGGGCGCCGCGAGCAACCCGTTCAGCGGCGTGCAGAACCCCTTCGAGACGAACGAGCCGACGCGCCCGTTCTTCAAGGCGCCCGCGCTCGATGAGGCCCCGGCCCTCGCGCCCACGCCGCCGGCCCCGGTCGCCGCCCCGATCGCCGCCGCCCCGCTGGTCGCCGCCGTGGCGCAGGCGACCTCGACCGCGCTCGACACCCAGACGGTGAAGACTGCGCTCGAGGGCATGGGCAAAGAGGCCATCGAGCGTTTGCTGTGGGAGATCGTGCCCCCGCTCGCCGAGGCGATCTTGAAAGAGGAGATCGCCAAGGTCGTGCGCGAGCGCATGGCCGCAGGCTGAGAGACACCGTGGTCGGCGGCGTTGCCCCGCTGCGGGTGCGACCGCTGCGCGACGCCGTCACGCTGCGGCTCCTGGGTGCACCGGCCGAGACGGTCCGAGGGTGGTTGGACCTCAACCCCGCCGAGGTCGCCGCGCTCGCCGCCGTGCCCGAGCCCGCGTGGACCACGGACCCGTTCCGCCTGCCTCGACTGCTTCAGGCGGGCTTGGAGGCGTGCCCGGGCACGGCCGCACAGCTCCTCGCGAGGACGCCGTTCCCCGCGCTGGTCGATGCGCTGCGCCAGGACCCGGCCCTGCTCGAGGTCGTGCGGGGGGAGCGGACACTGCCGGGGCTCGCGGCGCCCCTCGCGCTCCGGATTCTCGTGGGGGCGGCGCGTGATGTGTGGCAGGTCGAGTCGGCCGGTCTCGGTGACTCGCCGCAGCCGGGGCCCGGAATCGTGGTGTGCGCCGCCGCCCTCGTCGAGGTCGGCCGTGGGACGGAAGACTTCGTCGCCGAGGCTGCGCAGACCCTACGGACAGGCGGCTTCGAGGCGCTCGTCGACCTCGCGGCCACCCCGGCGCGGTGGCCCGTGGTCGAGCCGAGCGAACGGGGCCTGGTCGCCGTGGGGCGGGGGGCGCACGCCGGCCGGCTCGAGCGCCTGGAGGCACCGCTCTCCACACTTTTGGTCTGGCTCGGGCCGGGTCGGCCGCTCGAGCGTGTGCTGGAGCGCCTCGCGCAGGAGGACGTGCCTGCGGATGACGCCCTGAGCCTGCTCGAGGAGTGGCGGGGGGACGGCCTCGTCGACTGGGCGTGACCGCCGCCCGCGACGAGTCCCTTGGGTCCGGATGGCGCGTCGCGTTACAAATCGCGACCCGAACTGCTGACCCCGGAGCGCGCCCCCATGAGCGAGACTGAGCTGCCGAAGGCCTACGACCACCGCGACGTCGAGCCGCGCTGGTACGCCGAGTGGCGCGAGCGCGGCTACTTCACCGCCGACGCCGAGTCCACGAAGCCGGCCTACACGATCGTCATCCCGCCGCCGAACGTGACCGGCCAGCTCCATATGGGCCACGCGCTCACGGTGACCATCGAGGACGTGCTGATTCGTTGGAAGCGCATGGCGGGCTTCAACGCGCTGTGGCTCCCGGGCACGGACCACGCGGGCATCGCGACCCAGATGGTCGTCGAGCGCGAGCTCGCGAAGGAGGGCATCAGCCGCTTCGACCTGGGGCGCGAGGGCTTCCTCGAGAAGGTCTGGGCGTGGAAGGCCATCTGCCGCGACCGAATCACGAAACAAATCGAGGCCTTGGGCTGCTCGGTCGACTGGACGCGTGAGCGCTTCACGCTCGACGAGGGGCTCTCTCGCGCGGTGCGCGAGGTCTTCGTGCGTTTGTACGAAGAGGGCCTGATCTACCGCGCCGACCGGCTCGTGAACTGGTCGCCGGGGTGCCAGACCGTGATCTCGGACCTCGAGGTGGTGCACGAGACGAAGCAGGGCTCGCTCTGGCACCTGGCGTACCCGGTCGTGAACGGCGGCGAGACAACCCATCTGGTCGTGGCCACCACCCGCCCCGAGACCATGCTCGGCGACACCGCCGTGGCCGTGCACCCGGACGATCCGCGCTACCGGCACCTGGTCGGCGGCGAGGTCGAGCTCCCCCTGACCGGCCGTCGCATCCCCATCATCGCGGACGCCCAGCTCGTCGACATGACCTTCGGCACGGGGGCCGTGAAGATCACGCCCGCCCACGACTTCAACGACTTCGAGACCGGCAAGCGCCACGGCTTGCCGACACTGTCGGTGCTCGACCTCGACGCGAAGGTCAACGCCAACGCGCCCGAGGCCTACCGCGGGCTCGACCGCTTCGAGGCGCGCAAGCGCATCGTCGAGGACCTGGACGCGCTCGGCCTGCTCGTGAAGGTCGAGCCGCACACGCTGAATCTGGGCCACTGCCAGCGCTCCGGCGTGGTCGTCGAGCCGATGCTCTCGAAGCAGTGGTACGTGCGCGCCGAGCCGCTGGCCAAGCCCGCGGCCGACGCCGTGCGGGACGGCCGGACGCGCATCGTGCCCGAGGTCTGGGAGAAGACCTGGTTCCAGTGGATGGACAACATCCGGGACTGGTGCATCTCGCGCCAGCTCTGGTGGGGCCACCAGATCCCGGCCTGGTACTGCGCCGATTGCCCGCACGTGACCGTGAGCCGCGAGGACCCCAGCGCCTGCGGGGGCTGCGGCGGCGCCCGCCTGAAGCGCGACGAGGATGTGCTCGACACCTGGTTCTCGAGCGCGCTCTGGCCCTTCTCGACGCTGGGGTGGCCCGATCAGACGAAGGACCTGAAGGTCTTCTACCCCAACGCGGTCATGGAGACCGGCTTCGACATCCTCTTCTTCTGGGTCGCCCGCATGATGATGATGGGCGTGCACTTCCTGGGCGAGGTGCCGTTCCCCGTCGTCTACCTGCACGCCATGGTGCGCGACGAGCACGGCGCGAAGATGTCGAAGACGAAGGGCAACGTGATCGACCCGCTCGAGGTCTCACGGGACCTGGGCGCCGACAGCCTGCGCTTCACGCTCGCCAACCTGGCCGGCCAGGCGCGCGACATCAAGCTCTCGCTCAAGGCCGTGGAGACGAGCCGCAACTTCATCAACAAGGTCTGGAACGCGAGTCGTTTCGGGCTGATGAACCTCGCCGACTTCCCCGCCGACGGCCCCCCGCCCGAGCGCCTCGGTGTGGTCGACCGGTGGATCCTGTCGCGCCTGGACCGCGCCATCGAGGGTGTGACGACCGCGCTCGACGCGTTCCAGATCGACAAGGCCGCGACCGCCGCCTACGAGTTTTTCTGGAACGAGCTGTGCGATTGGTACATCGAGCTCGCGAAGCCCCTGCTCTACGGCGACGCGGGCCCCGAGGAGAAGCACGCCGCCCAGTGGACACTCGTGCAGTGCCTCGACACCGCCCTGCGGCTCCTGCACCCGATCATGCCCTTCGCCACCGAGGAGATCTGGCAGAAGCTGCCTTTGCCCGAGGGCCGGGCGCCCAGCCTGATGATCGCCGACTTCCCGCGGGTCGGGGCGTTCACCCGCGACGCCGACGCCGAGCGCGAGGTCGGGCTCTTGCTCGACACCATCAACGCCGTGCGCACGATCCGGGGCGAGCTCACGATCCCCGCCGGGTCGAGCCTCGAGGCCATCGTCATCGCGCCCGACGCGGAGACCGCGGTCTTGCTCGAGGGCCAGCACACGCGGATCACCAAGCTCGCGCGCATCGAGAAGGTCACGGTCCAGGTCGGCGGCGAGCGTCCGCGGGGCGCGGCGCTCCAGGTCGCGGGCCCGCTCGAGGTCCTGGTGCCCGTCGCCGGGCTCATCGACACCCAGGCCGAGCTCGTGCGCCTGGACAAGACCATCGCCAAGACCGAGGCGAGCCTCAACGCCACACGCGCCAAGCTCGCCAACGAGGGCTTTGTGGCGCGGGCGCCGGAAGAGGTCGTCGAGACGGAGCGTGAGCGCGAGGCGCAGATGGCCGACGAGCTCGTGCGCCTTCGGGCGAGCCGGGTGCGGATCGCGGAGATCGGCGCGGGGTGAATGCGAGGCCGAGCTGAGCGGCAGGCTCACTCGTAGAGGTCTTCGGTCCCCCAGTATCGCATCGCCGTTTCCGGCGTGGCGTCGAAGCTCGGGCCCAGCACCTGGTCGACGCAGGCGACCGGCAACGGCTGCGTGGGGTCGGCCAGAAACGCGCGGAAGAGCTGGAACGGGCACGGGGGCTGGCCGTCGCCCACGGGCGAGCCGGTGAGCACGCCGTGAGCCCCGTACGGCATCTCGACGTAGGTCTGGTGGGGGCCCGTCAACCGGTCGCGGTAGCCGGTGGCCACGCGCGCCGGCGGGGCGGCGGGGTCGAAGCGCCCGGCCATCGTGAGCAGGGGCACCTCGGGCGGCGCGTAGGCGTCGGCGAGGGGGTCGGCGTCGTAGCGGGGCCAGGTGTCCTGGAGCGTGAACGGGCCGACCAGGGCGTCCTGGAAGAAGTGGGCGGTCTCGCGCGCGGCGTCGACCCGAGCGGTGTCGACGGGCGTGCGGGGCCAGTTCTCCGAGAGCAGGACGTGGACCTGCGTGACCCGCGAGGTCCGCGGCAAGGTTTCGCCGCCTCCGCCGAAGAGGTTGTCGAAGAGCGTGGCGATGGCCTGTTGGTCCGTGACCGCGCAGCGATCGAGCCGCACGATGAGCGCCGGCAGCCAGTCGCGCAGGTTGTGGTCCATCAAGAAGATCGCGAAAACGACGCGCCAGGTATCGAGGTCCAGGCCCAGGGAGCGGCAACGGCCCTCGGAGAGCGCGGCGTAGGTGCGCTCGAAGAAGGCCCACGGGTCGTCGCCCAGCGCGGTCGAGCAGCGCGGCACGGTGGGACACAGGTCTTCGAAGACCGCGCGACCGACGGGTTCAAACCACGTGTCGTAGTCCTCCAGGGTCGAGCCGGGCTGCACCGGCCCGTCCAACACGATGCCTGTGGACTGTTCCGGGTGCAGCACGGCGTAGCGATGCGCCCAGAAGCTGCCATATGAGATGCCATAGACGAACGTCTCTTGCCCGGGCCGCCGGGTGTTTTCGATGGCCAGCGCCAGGTCGTGGGCCGCCTGTGTCGTGGAGAAGAAGGACAGGCGCTCGCCCCACTCGGCCTTCACCTCGTCCAGACACGCCGGCCATTCTCCCGCGCTGATTTGGAAGCCCTCGGGGGTGCCCGCGGCCTCGGCGCTGCAGCCCAGGCGGGTCGAGTCGCCGACGCCGCGGTGCTCCAGCGTGTAGATGTCCAGCTCTGGGTCTACGGCGTCCATGAAGCCATAGAAATTGTAGAATGACTCCGCCGAGGCCCCCGGCCCCCCCTGCAAAAGCCAGAGCTGCTTCGAGGACCCCGGCCGATGAGACAGAAAGACCTCGATGGTCTCGCCGTCCGGGTCGTCGTGGTTCAGGGGCACACGCAGCGTCGTACACTCTCCGCGGAAGCGGTCCGGGCATGCGGTCCACTCCAGCGGCGGCAGCGCGGCGGCGTCGGGCGCGGGCGGGGCCGCGTCCGGCTCGGGCGGGGCGGCGTCGGGCTCGGGCGGAGCCACATCGGGCGCAAGGGCATCAGGCGCGAGCGCATCGGGGCTCGACGACACCGGGGCCGAGCCCTGATCGCAGCCCGACACCAGGACGACCAGACAGAGAATCGCGGGGTTTCGCATGGGGTCGATACTCCCGACGGGTCGTCGGGCGGGCCACTCAAAGAACGCTCAAACGCTTGGGTTCGGTCCGCCGAGGCGCGCGGCGCTGCTGGCAGGACGCTGGAAAAGGTCCGTCCATGGACTTTTCCAGCCCCGCTCCGCCGAAGTGAATTCGGCTCCGCTCCCGGAATCATTCGGCTTTTTCAGCAGCCTGCTGGCCTGTCTTCGATGCGATGGATTCCACGCTCCGAAGAAGCCGCGCTGCGCGCGAGACTCGACGCCGGCGCGAGAGTGGTCACCGTGCACGGCCTGGGCGGCTCGGGGGCGTCGGCTTTGGTGGCCCGAGCGCTGGACGACCGGGGCCCAGTGCTGCGGGTGGACCTCTCGGCGTCGCGCGCCCGCGCCCCGACGGACGCCCCGCCGGGGACGTGGGTCTTCTTCGACCAGGTGCACGACGCGCGCGCCGCCCGGGCGGTCGCGGCCTTCGTCGCACGGAGCGCGGCCCGCGTGGTGGTCGCCGCGCGCCGACCCCTCGGGCTGGCGGAGGAGCACCGCGTGCCTTTGCACCGGCTACGGCCGGAGGACGCCCGCGCTCTGATCGACGAGGCCCTACGACGCCAGGGCCGAAAAGAAGAGAGCGCGGCGCTCGACCCGCTCGTCGCCGCCGCGGACGGCTGGCCCGCCGCCGCTCTGGCCCTGGTGCGCATGACCCGCGTGCTCGGCGCGAGCGCCGCCGCCCATCGCTTCGCCGAGGTCCTGGACGCGGAGGACGAGGGCCGGTGCGCGGCCGTGCTGCTGGGCGTCTGGCAGGGTCTGCCCGCCTCGGCCCGGGTCGCTTGGACCACCCTCGCCTGCGCCCACGCCGCCCTCGGCGCCGCCGACCTGGACGCCGTGCTGGGCGCGGGGCTTCGGGGCGCTCTGCACCCGCTGTTGGACAGCGGCGTGCTCGAGGTCGCCGACGGTCTCGTGCGTGTGCCGTCGGCGGTCGCGACCTTCGCGAGGCGACACGCGCCCGAAGCGATGCGGCAGGCCAGCCGGCGCGCCCATGCCGCGGCGGTCCTGCGAGAAGGCGAGGCCGCCCGCGCGCGCCACCGGGTCGCCCCCGTCGAGGCGGGCTCGACGCTGGAGCGCCTCCGCGGCGACCTGCTCGCGCTGGCGTGCGACCCGGACGCGTCGACCGCCATGCGCGCCGCCCTGGTGCTGGAGCCGCTCTTCGTCGGGCGGCTCGAGCGGGCGGCCGTGGTCGGGCTGTACGAGCGCGCGCTGCGGCTGGCCGCGGGTGTCTCCGAGGCCGCCGTCGCAGACGTCACGCTCGCCCTGGCGCGCACGTGGATCACGCGGGGCGAGCACGAGAGCGCCGAGCGCCTGCTGGAGACCGCCGACGTGCTCGACGGCCGCCCGAGAACCCACGCCTATCGGCGCATCTATCAAGCGCATCTCCACGCCTGGCGGGGGGACCACGCCCGCGCGACCGCGTTGCTCGACACGGTCGACGCGCAGCTCGACGACGACGTGGCCGAAGACACCCGCCTGCAGCGCATCTTCGTCGCGCTTCAGCGAGGTGAGCTCGACGAGGCCGATACGCTCGCGCGCATCGCCGCGGAGAGCGCCGCGCGGCGCCCTTCCCCCCGTATGCTCGCCGCGGCGCGTCGGTTCACCGCCGAGATCTTTCTACTGCGCGGAGACGCCGCGGGCGCGGTGCCGCTGCTCTCCGAAAGTCGCGACGCCCTGGCGCGCTGCGGGGACCACGCGGGCGCGCTCTTTTTCACGAGCCGACTCGTCGAGGCCTTGCGCCTCGCCGGGCGCGCGCACGACGCCGAGGTCGAGGCGCGGCGCGCCAGCGAGCAGGCGGCCCGGGCAGGTGAGTCCACCCTCGAGCTCACCGTGCTCCAGGCCCTCGGCGGGGACGCCGCCTCGTGGACCCGCGTTGCCGAGCTCGCCTGGAGGTCCCAAATGCCGACGCTGCGTGCCCAGGCGAGGCGATGG